>NZ_QAIJ01000320.1:28184-43264 GCF_003060985.1 Stenotrophomonas sp. HMWF023 | reverse complement strand
GTTGACCCCGTCCACATAGGCGCGCGCAGCCGCAGGGTCGCTGCCCAGCGCATCCTGCAGATGGGCCTCAGTGCGCGCGCGCAGGCGGTGTACGTGCATGCGCTTGTCGGCTTCGATCGCCTTCGCCCCGAACAGCGCGGACAGTTCACCGGCGGCACTGCGCCGCATCAGGTCCATTTCGAAATAACGTTCCTGCGCGTGAATACGGCCGAGCGCCCGCAGCGCATCAGCCTTGTTGCCGGCGGTGATGGTGACCACCCCCAGCGCATCGCGCTCCACGGTGACCTTGCCGGCCAGCCCGGGCAAAGGGCGCTCGCCATCCAGCTCGGCCAGGCTGCCGCGCAGCAGCAACCACAGGACCAGGACCGCGAGCAGCACGATCACGACCAACGCACCCAGAATCCACCGCCACTTACGACGCATTGCAGGTCCTTCCCGAGCATGTCGGCCGATTGTAGCCGCAGGCGCAACTGCGACTGATTCCGATTAGATCACCGTATTTCCAGATGGGGCACCATGGGCGCCATCGATTCACAGGAGCTCCCCCCATGAAAGGCAACCCGGACGTCATCGCCTGCCTGAAGGAACTGCTGCGCGGCGAACTCGCCGCCCGCGACCAGTACTTCATCCACTCCCGCCGCTACGAGGACCAGGGCCTGTTCGCGCTGTACGAACGCCTGAACCACGAGATGGAAGAAGAGACCCAGCATGCCGACGCGCTGCTGCGCCGGATACTGTTCCTGGGCGGCGACCCGGACATGCGCCCGCATGCCACCGAGCCGGGCAGGACCGTGGAGGAAATGCTGCGCAAGGACCTGGACACCGAATACGCCGTTCGCAACAACCTCGCCGCCGGCATGAAGCTGTGCGAGGAGAAGGGCGACTACGTGAGCCGCGACATGCTGCTGGCGCAGTTGAAGGACACCGAGGAAGACCACGCCTGGTGGCTGGAGCAGCAGCTGGGCCTGATCAAGCGCATCGGTCTGGAGCTGTACCAGCTGAGCAAGATCGACGGCAGCGGCGCCCCGGCGCACTGACCGCGTGTTGTAGCGCCGGGCGATGCCCGGTGCCGCTTGATGTAGAGCCGAGCCATGCTCGGCTGCTCTACCTGATGTAGAGCCAAGCCATGCTTGGCTGCATTTCGCAGAAGCACGACGTCCCGTCGCCCGCCAGCACCGGAGCACCGCCAGCCAGCCTTCGCCAGCCAGCTGCTCCACCGCCCGCCAGCCGACAAACAAGAAAGCCGGGGAATGCCCCGGCTTTTTTGTGTCTGACGTCCCGTTCCCGGTAGCGCCGGGCAGGGTGTGTCAACCAAGGTTGACACCTACCCTCATTCGACCGACAGCCCTTCCACTTTCTGCCAGCCACGCGGCAGCAGGTGGCCACGGGTGGCGCGGGCGCCCAGATAGGCCTCGAGCTCGTTGAACTTCAGGCCCATCGTGCGCTGGCCACTGCGCACCTGCAGGGTCTGCCCCGGGCTGATTGCCACGATCGCCACCACGCGTTCGGTGGCGAGCTTGGCCTTGGGGATCTCGATGATCTTGTTGCCCTTGCCCTTGTCCAGTTCCGGCAGGTCGCTGGCGGCGATCGCCAGCAGATTGCCCGAGCTGGTCACCGCGACGATGCGGTCGGTGGCGACGTTGGCCACCACCGACGGCGACAGCACCGAGGAGCCCGCCGACAGGTTCAGCATCGCCTTGCCGGCCTTGTTGCGACCGATCAGGTTCTCGAAGCGGGTGACGAAACCGTAGCCGTGGGTCGAGGCCAGCACGAAGCGGGTATCCGGTTCGGCGCTGGCCAGGGTCACGAAGCTGGTGCCCGCGGCCGGCGAGAAGCGGCCGGTCAGCGGTTCACCGTTGCCGCGTGCCGAGGGCAGGGTATGCACCGGCGTGGAGTAGGCGCGGCCTTCGCTGTCGAGGAACGCGACCTGCTGGGTGCTGCGTGCTCGCACCGCGCCCTGCAGGGCATCGCCATCGCGATAGGACAGGGTCGAAGCGTCGATGTCGTGGCCCTTGGCGGCGCGGATCCAGCCCTTCTCGGACATCACCACCGTCATCGGTTCGCTCGGTACCAGTTCGGTCTCGTCGATGGCCTGCGCCGCCTGGCGCTGCACCAGCGGCGAACGGCGCTCGTCACCGAACTTCTTGGCATCGGCCTGCAGCTCGTCGCGGATCAGCTTCTTCAGCTTGGTCTTGCTGTCGAGGATGGCCATGATCTTGTCGCGTTCCTTGGCCAGCTCGTCCTGCTCGCCACGGATCTTCATCTCTTCCAGGCGGGCCAGCTGCTTCAGCTTGGTTTCCAGGATGTACTCGGCCTGGTCTTCGGACAGGCCGAAGCGCGCGATCAGCGCCGCCTTCGGTTCGTCCTCGGTACGGATGATGTGGATCACCTCGTCCAGGTTGAGGAACGCCACCAGCAGGCCTTCCAACAGGTGCAGGCGACGCTCGACCTTCTGCAGGCGGTGCTGCAGGCGGCGGGTGACGGTGCTGCTACGGAACGCCAGCCATTCGCTGAGCAGCGTCTTCAGGTTCTTCACCTGCGGACGGCCGTCCAGCCCGATCACGTTGAGGTTGACGCGGTAACTGCGCTCCATGTCCGTGGTGGCGAACAGGTGGCCCATCAACTGCTCGGCGTCGACGCGGTTCGAGCGCGGCACCAGTACCACGCGCACCGGGTTGGCGTGGTCGGACTCATCGCGTACGTCTTCCAGCCACGGCAGTTTCTTGGCACGCATCTGCGCGGCGATCTGCTCGATCACCTTCGACGGCGACACCTGGAACGGCAACGCGGTGACCACCACGTTGTGGGTTTCCTTGATGTAGGTCGCACGCGCACGCACGCTGCCGTTGCCGGTCTCGTACATGTTCCGCAGGTCGTTGGCCGGGGTGATGATCTCGGCATTGGATGGGTAGTCGGGGCCCTTCACGTGCTCGCACAGGTCGCGCACGCTGGCGTCCGGATCGTCCAGCAGGTGCAGCAGCGCGCTGACGATCTCGTTGAGGTTGTGCGGCGGCACATCGGTGGCCATGCCCACGGCGATGCCGGTGGTGCCGTTCAGCAGCAGATGCGGCAGGCGTGCCGGCATCCAGGTCGGTTCCTGCAGGGTGCCGTCGAAGTTCGGCGCCCAGTCGGTGGTGCCCTGGCCCAGTTCGCCCAGCAGCACTTCGGCGATCGGGGTCAGCTTGGATTCGGTGTAACGCATCGCCGCGAACGACTTCGGGTCATCGCTGGAACCGAAGTTGCCCTGGCCTTCGATCAGCGGATAACGGTACGAGAACGGCTGCGCCATCAGCACCAGCGCTTCGTAGCACGCGCTGTCGCCATGCGGGTGGTACTTACCGATGACGTCACCGACGGTGCGCGCGGACTTCTTCGGCTTGGACGCGGCATTCAGGCCCAGCTCGCTCATCGCATAGATGATGCGGCGCTGCACCGGCTTCAGGCCGTCGCCGAGGAACGGCAGGGCGCGATCCAGGACCACGTACATCGAGTAGTCGAGGTAGGCGCGTTCGGCGTACTCGCGCAGCGGCAGTTGTTCGAAACCGTGGAACACGGGGCGGGCAAGATCGGTCATGCGGCGTTGTTACCTATGTCGGGAGGCGGTGACGGCGGTCGCCGCTCTCAATCCAGTGATTATCCGGATGCGGCGGGGGATGCCAAGCCGCGTGCAGGGTCAAGGCCCGGTTCCAGGCCGTGGCCGGCCCGTGCCAGGTAGCGTCCGGGCGGCAACCCGAAGTGTCGCCGGAACACGGTGACGAAGGCGCTGGCGCTGCTGAAGCCCAGTGCGTGGGCGATATCGGCCACGCTGCGGCCCTCGCTGAGCTGCCGCAGCGCCTCGGCCAGCCGCGCCTGCTGGCGCCACTGGGCGAAGCTCAGGGTGGTCTCGTCGCGGAAATGACGGGTCAGGCTGCGCGGCGACAGGCCGGCCCAATGCGCCCACTGCGCCAGGCCGCGCTCGTCGGCCGGGTCGGCCAGCAGCTGCGAGGCGATCTTCAGCAGGCGCCGGTCGCGTGGCATCGGCAGGTGCATGCGCTGGCGCGGCGCGGTACGGATCTCGTCCAGCAGCACGTTGATGATGTGCTGCCGTTCGGTGGTGCTTTCGTAGTCCTGCGGCCAGTCGCAGATGCGTTCAGCCACCGCCTGCGCCAGCCGCGAGATGCCCAGTACGCAGGGGTCGGCCGGCAGTTCGGCGCACAGCGGTGCGGCCAGCACCATGCCCCAGCCGCGCAGGGGTCCATCGATGTGGACCGTATGCGGTTCGGCCGGTGGCATCCAGCCCGCCGAGCCTGGCGCCAGCGACCAGGTGCCATGCGAGGTGCGGGTGGTCAGCAGGCCGCGTTCGACGCAGATCAGCTGCGCGCGGACGTGGTGATGCCAGTCCACTTCGCGGGCCAGCCCCTGCGGGCTGTCGAAGCGGAAGGCGATGACCGGCGGGCCGTCATTGCGCTCGAACCAGTCCAGCGCTTCTTCACGCAGCAGGGTGGCAGGTCCAGGTTCGCCCGCCTTCACGTGGGCTGGGGGTGGCTTGAATGTGACATTCATTGGCTGGATTGTACTACCGGGCCAGTTGGGGGCGCCATTAAGGTGGCGCCTTCACCTGATCCAGCCCATTGCTGCAACACAGCATTTGATGCCAGATCGAATATTTCCATTGAGAAATATTTTTTTTGGAAGAGAATGCTCCCCCATGATCTGTCCTGCAACCACTCCCCCCAGCTTCGGCCTGCTGCTGCGCCAGGTGCGCGACGGCCTGGTCCGCCAGCTCGATGCGTCCATGGCCGAAGAAGACCTCGGCATCGGCTTCACCCACTACATCGGGCTGAAGGTGCTCTCGAACATGGCGCCGTGCACGGCCAACGAACTGGCCCAGGCCATCGACCAGGTGCCCAGCGCGGTCACCCGCCTGCTGGACAAGCTGGAAGCGCTCGGTTGCGTGCGCCGCGAGCCGCATGCCCAGGACCGGCGTGCGCTGCAGATCGTATTGACCGATGAAGGCCGCGCGCTGTGGGCGCGGTTGAAGCTGCGCGGCGACGCGGTGATGGATTACGCCCTGCGCGATCTGTCCGCCGACGAACGCACCCAGCTGCTGTCCCTCCTGACCCGAATCCGCGATTCCCTGACGACCCCATGAACCCGATCCCGCATCCCACTCTCCGCCGGTCCGGGCGCGCGCTGCTGGTTTCAGCGCTGGCCCTGGCCCTGGCCGCCTGCGCCAGCAGCCGCGGCCTCACCCCGCAGGGCCACGTGCTCGACGTGGACAGCCTGCACAGCGAACGCACCCTGGCCGACAGCGACCTGAGCGCTGCCGGTTTTCCCGCCCAGGACTGGTGGAAGGCACTGGGCGACGCGCAGCTGGATGCGCTGATCGCCGAAGGCCTGGCTGGGCATCCGAGCCTGGACGCCGCCGACGCCCGCCTGCGCCAGGCACAGTCACAGGTCGGCACCGCACGCGCCGATCGCCTGCCCAGCCTCTCCGTGTCCGGTGGCTACACCGGCCTGCGCCTGCCCGAATCGATGGCCGGCGATGAAATCGGTGGCCATTACGCCGGCAGCAGCCAGGTCGCCTTCGATTTCAGCTACGGCATCGACCTCTGGGGTGGCAAGCGCGCCGCCTGGGAGGCCGCCGTGGACGGCGCTCATGCCGCTACCGTCGAGGCCCAGGCCGCACGCCTGAACCTGTCCACCGGCATCGCCCAGGCCTATACCGACCTGGCCTACGCTTGGCAGCTCAACGACGTGGCCGAAGAAGAGCTGGCGCGCTCGCAGAAGTCGCTGGAACTGACCCGTCAGCGTCGCAGCGCCGGCATCGACAGCGACCTGCAGGTGCGCCAGGCCGAAGCCCGTGTGCCGGCCGCACAGCAGCAGTTGCTGGCGGCGCAGCAGCGTATCGATGCGGGACGCACTGCATTGGCCGCGCTGGTCGGCAAGGGCCCGGACCGGGGCCTGTCGATCGAACGCCCGCGCGCGATGAACCCGTTGGCGCTGCAGCTGCCGGGCGTGGTGCCCAGTGAGCTGCTCGGTCGTCGCCCCGACATCGTCGCCGCGCGCTGGCGGGTGGAAGCGGCCGACAAGCAGATCAAGGTCGCCAAGACCAAGTTCTACCCGAGCCTCAACCTGACCGCGCTGGCCGGCGTGGTCGCACCGAATATCGGCGACCTGCTGCAGAGCAGCTCCAGCTTCGCCTACATCGGCCCGGCGCTGAGCATGCCGATCTTCGAAGGCGGCAAGCTGCGCGCCAACCTGGCCAACACCGACGCGCAATACGACCTGGCCGTAGCGAACTACAACCAGGCGGTGCTCGATGCACTGCGCGACGTGGCCGACCAGGTCAACGCAGTGCGCTCACTGGCGCAGCAGGCACAGTCGCAGCAGCAGGCGGTGGATACCGCACGCGCCGCGTTCGACCTGGCCCAGCAGCGCTATCGCGCCGGCATCGGCAGCTACCTGGACGTGCTGACCGCGCAGTCCACCCTGCTGCAATCGCAGCAGCAGCTGGCCGGCCTGCAGTCGCAGCAGCTGCAGACCTCGGTGCGCCTGAGCAAGGCGCTCGGCGGTGGTTTCCAGCCCAGTGACGCCGACGCCGCACCGCTTGCTTCCCATTCCGATTCCTCGCATTCCTGAAGACGCCTGCCATGAGCCAGACCCAAGACACTGCGGCCCCTGCCGCCCCCAACCGTCGCGGCAAGCTGCTGCGCGGCCTGTTCGTGATCGTCGTGCTGCTGCTGGCGGCACTGGCGCTGTGGTACTTCATGTTCGGCCGTTGGTTCGAAGAGACCGACGACGCCTACGTGCAGGGCAACCAGGTGCAGATCACCCCGCTGGTGGCCGGTACCGTGGTCGCCATCAACGCCGATGACGGCATGCGCGTGGAGCGCGGCCAGCTGCTGGTGCAGCTGGACCCGGCCGATACCTCGGTAGCCCTGCAGCAGGCTGAAGCCAACCTGGCCAAGACCGTGCGCCAGACCCGCGGTCTGTACCGCAGCGTCGAAGGTGCGCAGGCAGATCTGAACGCACGCCAGGTGACCCTGAAGCGCGTGCGCGACGACTTCGCACGCCGCAAGGGCCTGGCCGCCACCGGCGCCATTTCCAACGAAGAACTGGCCCACGCCGGCGATGAGCTGGCGGCTGCCGAAGCGGCCGTGGCCGGTTCGCGCGAGACCGTCGAGCGCAACCGTGCGCTGGTCGACGACACCGTGATCGCCACCCAGCCGGATGTGCAGGCCGCCGCCGCACAGCTGCGCCAGGCCTTCCTCAACAATGCGCGTTCGGGCATCGTCGCGCCGGTCACCGGCTATGTCGCCCGTCGTTCGGTGCAGGTCGGCCAGCGCGTGCAGCCGGGCAATGCCCTGATGGCAGTGGTGCCGACCGAGCAGATGTGGGTTGAGGCCAACTTCAAGGAAACCCAGCTGCGCCACATGCGCTTGGGCCAGGAAGTGGAGCTGAAGTCGGACCTGTATGCCGGCGACGTGAAGTACAAGGGCCGCATCGACAGCCTCGGCCTGGGCACCGGTTCGGCGTTCTCGTTGCTGCCGGCGCAGAATGCCAGCGGCAACTGGATCAAGATCGTGCAGCGCGTGCCGGTGCGCATCGCCATCGATGCCAAGCAGCTGGCCGAACACCCGCTGCGCATCGGCCTGTCGATGAAGGCCGAAGTGAGCCTGCGCGACCAGAAGGGCGAAGTGCTGCCGAGCGCGGCCGCCAAGGGCACGGTGTTCGACACCGACGTGTACGCCAAGCAGTTGCACGATGCCGATGAGGTGATCCACACGATCATCCAGGGCAACCTGCCGCAGCAGGGCAAGGCGAGCTGAGGCCGGCCATGTCCGCACAAGCTCCAGCTGCGCCCGGCTCTCCGGGCGCACCGGCGGCGCCGGGTGCGGCCGCCGGCTTCCTGCCACCCAGTGTGGCCCTGTGCACCGTGGGCCTGGCGATGGCCTCGTTCATGCAGGTGCTCGACACCACCATCGCCAACGTCTCGTTGCCGACCATCGCCGGTAATCTTGGCGCCAGTTCGCAGCAGGCGACGTGGGTCATCACCTCGTTCGCGGTCAGCACCGCGATCGCACTGCCGCTGACCGGCTGGCTCAGCCGTCGCTTCGGCGAGCGCAAGCTGTTCGTGTGGGCCACGCTGGCCTTCGTGATCACCTCGCTGCTGTGCGGCCTGGCCCAGAGCATGGGCATGCTGGTGCTGTCGCGCGCGCTGCAGGGCTTCGTCGCCGGCCCGATGTATCCCATCACCCAGTCGCTGCTGGTCTCGATCTATCCAAGAGAGAAGCGCGGACAGGCGCTGGCGCTGCTGGCGATGATCACCGTGGTAGCACCAATCTGTGGGCCGATCCTCGGTGGCTGGATCACCGACAACTACAGTTGGGAATGGATCTTCCTGATCAACGTACCGCTGGGCATCTTCGCAGCGCTGGTGGTCGGCAATCAGTTGAAGGGACGCCCGGAGCAGGTCGAGAAGCCGAAGATGGACTACGTCGGCCTGGTCACCCTGGTGATCGGCGTGGGTGCCTTGCAGCTGGTGCTCGACCTTGGCAACGACGAGGACTGGTTCTCGTCGATGAAGATCGTGGTGCTGGCCTGCGTGGCCGTGGTGGCGCTGACCGTGTTCCTGATCTGGGAACTGACCGACAAGGATCCTATCGTCGACCTGAAGCTGTTCCGGCACCGCAACTTCCGTGCCGGCACGCTGGCGATGGTGGTGGCTTACGCGGCGTTCTTCAGCGTGGCCCTGCTGATTCCGCAGTGGCTGCAGCGCGACATGGGTTACACCGCGATCTGGGCGGGCCTGGCGACGGCGCCGATCGGCATCCTGCCGGTGATCATGACCCCGTTCGTGGGCAAGTACGCATCGCGCTTCGACATGCGCATGCTGGCCACGATCGCGTTCGTGGTGCTGTCGATGACCAGTTTCCTGCGTTCGGGCTTCAACCTGCAGGTGGACTTCAATCATGTGGCCGGCGTGCAGCTGATCATGGGTATCGGCGTGGCGTTGTTCTTCATGCCGGTGCTGCAGATCCTGCTGTCGGACCTGGATGGTCGTGAGATCGCGGCCGGCTCGGGCCTGGCCACGTTCCTGCGGACGCTGGGCGGCAGCTTCGCCGCGTCGCTGACCACCTGGTTGTGGGCGCGTCGTACGCAGGTGCATCACGCAGACCTGACCGAACACATCTCGGTATATCAGCCGGGCATGCAGGACCAGGTGGCGGCGATGGGGCAGGGAGACCTGCAACATGGTGCGGCGGTGCTGAACAACATGATCAACCACCAGGCATCGCAGATGGGTTTCAACGACATCTTCTTCCTGTTGGGCTGGATCTTCCTGGCGATCATCTCGTTCCTGTGGCTGGCCAAGCCGCCATTCGGTGCAGGTGCGGGTGCCGCAGCCGGTGGCGGGCACTGATCGATCGTTGTTGTTGAAACGCAGAAACCCCGCCGGAAGGCGGGGTTTTTGTTTGCACCGCATCCACACCATGCGTGAGGCTTTCAGTAGATCCACGCCACGCGTGGATGAACCGCCGCGATAACGATCGCGTTTCAAATTCCGGACATGAAAAAACCCGCTTGCGCGGGTTTGATCATTGTCTGAGTCATGGTGCCCAGGAGAGGACTCGAACCTCCACGAAGTTGCCCCCGCTAGCACCTGAAGCTAGTGCGTCTACCAATTCCGCCACCTGGGCGACTCAGGAGGAGAATTTTGCAGGAAGGTTGGATATGTGTCAACACCATTTCACACATTTTTTTCTGCACCCATTTCCGCGTCCACATCCAGATGCAGCAGCAGGCTGCGCATCGGCGGCGAGAGCGTTTTCCAGTCGGCAAACGCGGCGCACAGTCGGCGCTGTGCCCATGCGTTGCCGAGTGCAACGGCGACAATGCCGGTGGCCCGTCGGTGCTGCCGTGCGATCGTGCGTGGCGCGATGCCCACGCCGATGCCAAGGCCCACCATCGTGCACAGGCCTTCGAAGGTCTTCATGCGGATGCGCACGTCGAGCGTGCGTCCGGACTCTGCTGCCAGTTCTTCGATATAGGTCTGCAGTGCGTTGCCGTCGGCCAGCGCGACGAAGGTCTCGCCCAGCACATCGCTGAAGTCGAGCGAGCGCCGCGCGGCGAAGCGATGGCCAGCCGGCAGCAGCATCATCAGCGGGTCTTCCGCAACCACATGGCGGTGCAACCCGTCGGCGGGGACGGCGTCACTGATGATGCCGGCCTCTGCCTGGCCGGCACGGATCGCGCGCACGACTTCATTGCTGGTGCGTTCGTGCAGTTCGACGCGCAGGCGAGGGCGTTCGGCCAGCCATGGGGCCAGTCGCGCGGGCAGATAGTTTGTCAGTGCCGCGGTGTTGGCATACAGGTGCAACGTACCGCGCGCGCCGTGGGCGAAGGCCTGCAGTTCGCCGCGCAGCTGTGCCTGCTGCTGCAGGATCAGGCGCGCGTGATGGGCCAGTGCGGCGCCCGCTTCGGTGACGCTGACGCCGCGCGGGTGACGGGTCAGCAGCGCGGTGCCGGCGTCGGTTTCGATCGCGCGCAGGCGTTCGCTGGCCGAGCCCAGTGCCAGATTCGCCTCTACGGCGCCGGCGGTGATGCTGCCGGCGTCGGCCACCGCCAGGAACAGGCGCAGATCGGCAATGTCCAGGCGCATGTCATGACCTCGCATCGTGGCCGTTGCCTTCGGAGCAGCCGAAGGGTAGGGCGGGAATGCCGCATTGTGCGCTGATCTGCCGCCGGCTCCAATGAAGGCATGAACGAAACGATCTACTTCTATGGGTTGCTGGTGGGGGTGTTCCTGTTGGCCGGGGTGGTCAAAGGCGTGACCGGCATGGGCCTGCCGACCGTGGCGATGGGGCTGCTGGGCGGCGCGTTGTCGCCGGTAGCGGCGGCCTCGATGCTGTTCATTCCCACCTTTGTCACCAATGCCTGGCAGCTGCTGTCCGGTCCATCGGTGGGGCGGATCGTGCGGCGGCTGTGGCCGATGATGCTGGCGGTGGTGATCGCCACCCTCGGTGCCGCCGCGTTGCTGGTGCGGGTGGATCGTGATGTGTCGCGTGTCGCGTTGGGCGTGGCGCTGGTGGTCTACGCCGGGTACGCGTTGCTGGCGCCGGTGTTGCGGGTACCGGCTCGGCGCGAGCGCTGGCTGGGGCCGCTGGTCGGGGCGGTGTCCGGTGTGGTGACCGGCGCAACCGGCGTGTTCGTGATGCCGGCGGTGCCCTACCTGCAGTCGTTGGGATTGCAGCGCGACGAGCTGGTGCAGGCGCTGGGCCTTGCATTCACGGTGTCCACGATTTCGCTGACCACGGGCCTGGTGCTGCATGGTGCGTTCGGCGTGCAGCAGCTCGGCCTCAGCGCCTTGGCAGTGGTGCCGTCGCTGGCCGGGATGTGGCTGGGGCAGGTGATCCGCCAGCGCATCAGCGCGCGGGTATTCCGTGCCTGCTTCCTCGGCTTCCTGTTGCTGCTGGGCCTGGAGCTGGTGCTGCGTTCGTGGTGGTGATGCTGGCCGGACGCCAGACAAGAAAAAACCCGCTTTCGCGGGTGTTTTTCATTCTCGACATGGTGCCCAGGAGAGGACTCGAACCTCCACGAAGTTGCCCCCGCTAGCACCTGAAGCTAGTGCGTCTACCAATTCCGCCACCTGGGCGTCGAGGAGGAGAATTATGCGGTGCCGTGATGGAGGTGTCAACACCCTTGTGAAACTCCCGCGCCGGTCGCGCCCTGCATATCCACGCCATGCGTGGATGGGGTGCCACATCCGGATTACAGGCAAAAAAAATCCCCGCCGAAGCGAGGAGTTTTTTCGTTGGTGCCCAGAAGAGGACTCGAACCTCCACGGTTTTACCCGCTAGTACCTGAAACTAGTGCGTCTACCAATTCCGCCATCTGGGCGTTCCAGAGGCGCAATTGTGAAGATGAACCGGGGACCTGTCAACGATTTCCCGAAAATTCTTAATGGGGATGCTTCAACTGTTTTGCTGACCCGTTCTGCACGCCCGCAACGGCTACCATGGAGGGCGATGACTACCAAAAAACCAAGCAAGGGCGGGAGCAAGTCCCGCAGTGAAGCCCCGAACAAGGGCGCCAAGGCCGGTCCGGCCCGCAACAAAAAGCCAGGCAAGCCGTTGCCGGGTTGGCTGCCCGCCGTGGCCGATGGCGCCGCCGCGCCGCGCGGACGTGGCCCGCGCAACGCAGAGGCACCGGGTCCGGCGCCGGGCCGCAAGCTGCCGCCGACGGGCAAGGTGATCGACGATCCCTATGCGTCCCGCGAAGCGGAAAAGTACGAACAACCCATTGCCAGCCGCGAGGCCATCCTGGCCCTGCTGGAGCGCTGCGAAGGGCCGCAGACCGCTGAAGAACTCGGCGCGCGCCTGGGCCTGACCGCACCGGACCGTGCCGAAGCGCTGTCGCGCCGGCTCGGCGCCATGGTCCGCGATGGCCAGCTGGTGCAGAACCGCCGCGGTGGCTTCGCACCCATCCAGACGTTGAACCTGGTCACCGGCGTGGTGATTGCCAATCCGGAAGGGTTCGGCTTCCTGCGCCCTGTCGAGGGCGGCGACGATCTGTTCCTGCCGCCGTATGAAATGCGCAAGGTGATGCACGGCGACAAGGTGTTGGCCCGTGTTACCGGCATTGATCATCGCGGCCGTCGCGAAGGCAGCATCGCCCGCGTGCTCGAGCGCGGCATGACGCGCCTGATCGGCCGCTTCAGCGTCGAGATGGGCATCAACTACGTGGTGCCCGATGACAAGCGCATCCAGCGCAACGTGCAGGTGCCACCGGATCAGATCGGCGGTGCGCGCGATGGCCAGCTGGTCGTCTGCGAACTGACCCAGGCACCGGACAGCCGCCGTCCCCCGATCGGCCGCATCATCGCCGTGCTCGGCGACAAGCTGACCGCATCGCTGGTGGTGGAAACCGCGATTCACGGCCACGAACTGCCGTTCGAGTTCCCGCAGGAGGTGCTGGACGAAGCCGCCTCGGTGCCGCTGGTGGTCGAGCCGGCGATGATCGGTGACCGCGTCGACCTGCGCAGCACGCCGCTGGTCACCATTGATGGCGAGGACGCCAAGGACTTCGACGACGCGGTGTACTGCGAGCCGAACGCCGACGGCTTCCGCCTGGTGGTCGCCATTGCCGACGTCTCCAACTATGTCCGTCCCGGCACGCCGCTGGACGATGAAGCGCAGAAGCGCGCCACCTCGGTGTACTTCCCGGGTTTCGTGGTGCCGATGCTGCCGGAAACGCTGTCCAACGGCATCTGCTCGCTGATGCCGAAGGTCGACCGCATGTGCTTCGTCTGCGACATGCAGATCGACCGCGAAGGCGTCGTCACCCACTCGCGCTTCTACGAAGCGGTGATGAATTCGCACGCGCGCCTGACCTACACCCAGGTGTGGCAGGCGGTGGGCGAGGATGATGCCGGTGCCAAGGCGTTCATCGGCGACCTGCTGCCGCAGGTGCAGCGCCTGCACCAGCTGTACAAGGTGCTGTCCAAGGCGCGCACCAAGCGTGGCGCGATCGAGTTTGAAAGCAGCGAAGTCCGCTTCGTGCTCGACAATCGCGGCGAAGTCACCCAGGCCGGCATGCTGGTGCGCAACGATGCGCACAAGCTGATCGAGGAATGCATGATCGCGGCCAACGTGGAGGCGGCGAAGTATCTGTTGTCGCGCCATGTGCCGGCGCCTTACCGCGTGCATGAGAAGCCGCCGGAGACCAAGTACGCCGATCTGCTGGAATTCCTCAAGGAGTTCAAGCTGAGCCTGCCGCCGTGGTCGAAGGTGCGCCCGGGCGATTACACCAAGCTGCTGAAGAAGATCCGCGACCGTCCCGATGCCACGCTGCTGGAATCAGTGCTGCTGCGCAGCCAGAGCCTGGCCGTGTACAGCCCCGACAACAACGGCCACTTCGGCCTGGCGCTGGAGGCGTACGCGCACTTCACCTCGCCGATCCGTCGTTACCCGGATCTGCTGGTGCATCGTGCGATCAAGCATGCGCTGTCGGGCAAGCCGCTGGACAAGTTCACCTACAACGCCCGCGAGATGGCCGCACTGGCTCTGCAGTGCTCCGAGCGTGAGCGTCGTGCCGATGAAGCCGAGCGCGAGGTGGATGAGCGTTACCGCGCCGCGTGGATGGAAAAGCACGTGGGTGGCCAGTTCGACGGCGTGATCAGCGGCGTGACCAGCTTCGGCCTGTTCGTGGAGTTGGCCGACTCGAAGGTTCAGGGCCTGGTGCACGTGACCCAGCTGCCGCAGGACTATTACAAGTTCGACGCGACCCGCAAGACGTTGACCGGTGAGCGCCGTGGCAGCAGTTACCGCCTGGGTGACCAGGTGCGCATCCTGGTGCTGAAGGCCAGCATGGAAGAGCGCAAGATCGACTTCCGTCTGGTCGAGCACAAGGGCGAGGAAGAGGTGCAGAACCCGGCGCCGCTGCCCGAGCGCGGTAAGCCGGCCAAGCGCACGAAAAAGCAGTATTGAAAGGTGTGCCGACCAACGGTCGGCACCCACCTCACCCGGTAGGTGCCAACCGTTGGTTGGCACGACGTTTCGGAGGAAGCGGCAATGCAGGGCCAACCCGAATACAGCGGCGGCTGCCAGTGCGGTGCGATCCGCTTCCAGGCGCGGGGCGAGCTGACCGACAGCTCGATCTGCCACTGCCGGATGTGCCAGAAGGCCTTCGGCGCCTACTACGCGCCGCTGGTTTCGGTGCGTGGCGTGCAGTTCAGCTGGACCCGCGGCCAGCCGCGCTACTTCCAGTCCTCCAACGTGGTGCGGCGCGGGTTCTGCGCCGACTGCGGCACGCCGCTGACCTATGAAGCCCCCGATGGCGTGGCGGTGGCCGCCGGTGCCTTCGACCAGCCTGAGCGCCTGCCGCCGACCATCCAGTATGGCGTCGAGCGCAAGCTGCCCTTCGTAGACGGACTGGGCAGGCTGCCGGCACGCCGCACCGAAGAGGATGCCGCCGCGCTGGAGTTCCTCGCCGCGATCGTGTCCCACCAGCACCCCGACCACGACACCCCGCACTGGCCACCGCGCACGCGCGGGTAGCGCCGGGCCATGCCCGGCGGGGGCGTCGGACAACGGTCG
>NZ_QAIJ01000320.1:8270-28174 GCF_003060985.1 Stenotrophomonas sp. HMWF023 | reverse complement strand
GCTCTACCATAGCCACCCCCTTTCCGGTCCTGCCCGCATGAGCAAGAACAGCCAGTGGATCGTCGGCGTCAACGCCGTCGCCTCCTCCATCGAGAACGACGCCGAGAACGTCCGCGAAGTGCTGGTCGAGGCCGGTGCGAAGAACCCGCGCCTGACCGAGATCGAGGAAAACGCCCGCCGCAAGGGCATCGACGTGCGCAAGGTCAACAGCCAGGCGCTGGACGGCGTGGGCGGTTCGGTGCGCCACCAGGGCGTGGCCGCGCGTTATGCCGCCGCCCGCACCTACAACGAGAACGAGCTGGAAGGCCTGGTCACCGCTGCGGAAGGCAAGGCCCTGCTGCTGGTGCTGGACGAGGTGCAGGACCCGCACAACCTCGGCGCCTGCCTGCGCTCGGCCGCTGCGGCCGGTGCAACCGCCGTGATCATTCCCAAGGACAAGTCGGCCACGGTCAATGCCACCGTGCGCAAGACCTCGGCCGGCGCTGCCGACCGTATTCCGGTGGTGGCGGTGACCAACCTGTCGCGCTGCCTGAAGGACCTGCAGAAGCAGGGCGTGTGGATCTACGGTCTGGCCGGTGAGGCTACTGCGTCGCTGTACCAGCTGGACCTGAAGGGCAACATCGCCCTGGTGCTGGGCGGCGAAGCCGATGGCCTGCGCCGCCTGACCCGCGAGAACTGCGACGGTCTGGTCAAGATTCCGATGCCGGGCGAGATCGAAAGCCTGAACGTCTCGGTCGCTGCCGGCGTCAGCCTGTTCGAGGTCGTGCGCCAGCGCGGTTGATCAGGCAACCGTCCCTGTAGAGCCGAGCCCACGCTCGGCTGTCGCTCACCGCGCGGCACCGGCATCGAGACGAAAAGCAGCCGAGCGTGGGCTCGGCTCTACAGAAGACGTCACCCCGCGCTGCCGCCCAGTGCCTTGAACAGGGTCACGTCGTTGTTCAACTGGCTCTGCCGCACCCGCGCCAGTGACAGCTCCGCATCGCGGCGGGTCTGCTGCGCTTCCAGCCAGGTGCGCAGGTCGGTGGCACCCACGCGATAGCGCACTTCCTGCGCGCGCTCCACTTCCACCGCTTCGTCGTAGGACGCCTGCGAGGCAGTCACCTGGCGCAGCAGCTGCTCACGTGCGGACAGGGCGTTGTCCACCTCCGACAGCGCGGTGTATAGCGTCTTGCGGAAGTTGGTGGCGGCGATCTGGTAGTTGGTACCGGCCACGTCCGTATCCAGTTGCGCGCGCTGCAGGTTGAGGAAGGGCAGCGACAGGCCAGCCCCGAGCGTCGCCACCGGATTGCGCAGTACATCGCCCAGCGAGGTCGCGCTGGAACCCAGGCTGCCGGTAAGACTCAATGCCGGGTAGTACTGGGTAGCGGTCACCCGGATCGTCTTCAGGCTGTTGCGCAGCCGCAGTTCGGCCGCGCGCAGGTCGGGGCGGCGGCCGAGCAGGTCGGCCGGCAGGCCTTCTGCAATGGTCGGGCTCTGCGCTTCCAGCAGGTTCTGCGGTTCGTCCTGCTGCGGCCACGGCGTGCCATCCAGCAGCACGGTCAGCGCATTGCGCACTTCCACCCGCTGTTGCTCCAGCGCGCTCTGCGCCGAACGCTGCGACTGCAGGTTCTGCAGTGCCTGGCGTACTTCCAGCCGCGATACCGCACCGGCATCGAAGCGTGCCTGCACCAGTTCATGCGTGCGCTGCAGTCGTTCGAGGTTGGCCTGGCCGGTGGCGATGGACTGGTTGAGGTAGGCCAGTGCCCAGTACTGGTTGATGACATCGCCGATCACCAGCAGGGCGGTGTTCTGCCGGTCTTCTTCGCTGGCCTGTGCCTCCCAGCGGGCGATGTCGCGCTGGCTGCGCAGGCGGCCCCACAGGTCGACTTCCCACCCCAGCGACACACCGGTGGAGTAGCTGCGGCGCCAGTCGTCGGCCTGGTCGGTGGCGCGGCTGCCACTGCCGCTCACCCCGGACGACGAAGGCTGCGGCCACAGCGCGTTGCTGGCCAGCCCGGCCTGCAGGCGTGCACGCTGCACGGCCAGGCCGGCAGCGCCGAGGTCGCTGTTGGCGGTCAGCGACTGCGCGACCAGGCGGTCCAGGCGCTCATCGCCGAAGCCGGTCCACCAGTTGTCCTGGCGGATGTCGCGGGCCGGGGTGCCCAGGCCGCTGCGCGGGTCGTCGGCCGGCGCGTTGAGGGTCGCATCGCCACGACCATAGGTGGCGGCAACGCTGGGGTCTTCAACCGGATAGCGGCCCACCGAAGCGCAGGCGGAGAGTGCAAACAGCACGGCGCCGGCCAGCAGCAGGCGCGAGGGAGCGGGGAAGGGCAGTCGGGTCATCATCTTCATTCGCGGGCCAGGGCCTCCACCGGGTCGAGCTGGGCGGCACTGCGTGCCGGCAGGAAGCCGAACGCCACACCGATCAGGGTTGAACAGGCGAAGGCGGCAATGATTGAAGCGGTGGAGAACAGCACCTGGAAATCGCTGGCGAAACGGCCGATCAACACGCCCATCAGCAGTGCCAGGCCGATGCCGAGCAATCCGCCGAGCAGGCACACCAGCACCGCTTCGATCAGGAACTGCTGGCGGATGTCGCTCTGCCGCGCCCCCACCGCCATGCGCACGCCGATCTCGCGGGTACGCTCGGTCACCGAGACCAGCATGATGTTCATCACGCCGATGCCACCGACCAGCAGCGCGATGGCGGCAATGGCGCCGATCAGCAGGGTCATCGTGCGCGTGGTCTGTTCGATGGTGTCGCGGATCTCGGCGCTGTTGCTGAGGAAGAAGTCCTCGGTGCCGTGGCGCATGGTCAGCAGCCGGGTGATCGCTTCCTGAGCCGCATCCATCGGCGTTTCATCGTTCACCCGCACGGTGATGCTGGAAACGTGGCTCTGCCCGAGCATGCGCGACATCACCGTGGTGTAGGGCACGAACACGCTCAGGCTGGTGCTGCCGCCGAAACCGAAGCTCTGCTTCTTGGCCACGCCGACCACGCGCACCGGCACGTTGCCCAGCAGGATCACCTGGCCGATCGGGTCGCTGTCAGGGAAGAACTGGGTGCGCGTGTTCTCATCGATCACCGCCACCTGGCCGAGTCCCTTCACCGCATCGGTGTCGAAGAAGCTGCCGCTGAGCAGGCTCACGCCCTTCACCCGGAAGTACTGCTCGCCGACGCCGCTGATCTGCGCGGTGGCCGACTGGTTGCGGTAGCGCGCGGTGACCGAACTGGACACGCTGGGGGTGGCACTGTCGACGTAGCTCTGCCGCGACAGGGCATCGGCATCGCTGGCCTTGAGGGTCTGCACCCGCGCCGAACGCATGTCGCCGAATCCGCGACCGGGATAGACGTCGATGGTGTTGGTACCCAGTGCGCTGATGTTCTGCAGGATCTGCTGCTGCGAGCCGTTGCCCAGTGCCACCACCGATACCACCGAAGCGATGCCGATGATGATGCCGAGCATGGTCAGGAAGGTGCGCAGGCGATGGGCGTTCATCGCCAGCAGGGCCATCCGGAACGCTTCGGTGAAGCGGTCGCGGGCGGCCTGCCAGCTGCTGCCATGGGCGACGCCCGTGCTCGGCTCGCGTTGCGCACGGTAGCTGGGCGCGGCCGGATTGGCGCGATCGGCGATGATCTCGCCGTCGCGGATCTCGATGATGCGCTGTGCGTGCTCGGCCACGCTCATGTCGTGGGTGACGATGATGATGGTGTGGCCTTCGGCATGCAGCTCGCCGAGGATGGCCATCACCTCTTCGCCGGATTTCGTATCCAGGGCGCCGGTCGGTTCGTCGGCCAGGATCACCTCGCCACCGTTCATCAGCGCACGCGCGATCGACACGCGTTGCTGCTGGCCACCGGACAGCTGCCCGGGCTTGTGGTGCATGCGGTCGGCCAGGCCGAGGCGCTGCAGCAGCTGCTCGGCACGCGCGGTGCGCACCGGGCCGGGACTGCCGGCATAGACGGCCGGCACGGCCACATTGCCGCGCGCGTCGAGATCCCCCAGCAGGTGGTAGCGCTGGAAGATGAAACCGAAGTGCTCGCGACGCAGCTCGGCCAACTCGTCGGGCGCCATTTTCCCGGTTTCGCGGCCCGCCACCTGGTAGCTGCCACGGGTCGGGCGGTCCAGGCAGCCGAGGATGTTCATCAGCGTGGACTTGCCCGAGCCGGACTGGCCGACGATCGCCACCATCTCACCGGCATGGATGTCCAGGTTGACGTCGCGCAGCACGGCGATGACGTCCTCGCCGGCCGGGAATTCGCGTCGCAGGTCGCGCAGGCGCAGCAGCGGCGCCGTCGTGCTCATCGGCGCCCCATGCCCGGGCCGCCGACCCGCATCTGCATGCCGCCGCGGTTGCCGCCGCCAGCGGCTGCCGCAGCGCCGCCTTCACCGACCACCACGCGCTCGCCTTCCTTCAGGCCGGACAGGACCTCGACGTTGGCGCCGTTGTTGATGCCGACCTTGACCTTGCGTGGCTGCGGCTGGCCCTTGTCATCGACCACCCGCACGATGCGCTCGCCGTCGCGCGACTTCGGACCCAGTGCAACGGCCGGCACCATCAGCACGCCCTTGGCCTGCTTGAGCAGCACCGATACCTGTGCGGTCATGT
This sequence comes from Stenotrophomonas sp. HMWF023, assembly GCF_003060985.1. Classification (NCBI taxonomy): domain Bacteria; kingdom Pseudomonadati; phylum Pseudomonadota; class Gammaproteobacteria; order Lysobacterales; family Lysobacteraceae; genus Stenotrophomonas; species Stenotrophomonas sp. HMWF023. The sequence continues at coordinate 23,584 of NZ_QAIJ01000320.1, read as the reverse complement.
CGATGCGCAGGGTGCCATCGGGGTTTTCCACGTCGAACAACGCGTTGTAGTAGACCGCGCTGCTGGAGCTGGAACTGGACGAACTGCTGGAACTGGACGAACTCTCGTTGGCGATCGACGCCGGCGCCGGATTGATCTGCCGCAGCGTGGCGTGGTACTTGCGGTCCGGGTCGCCCAGCGTGGTGAAGTACACCGGCATGCCGGCCTTGATCTTGACCACGTCGGCCTCGGAGACCTCGGCGTTGACGGTCACTACATCCAGCCGTGCCAGCATCACGATGGTCGGTGCGGTCTGGTTGGCGTTCACCGTGCGGCCTTCCTCGGCCACCACCGCCACCACGGTGCCATCCATCGGCGCGACGATGCGGGTATAGGCCAGGTTGGCACGGGCGGTGCCCAGTTCGGTTTCGCGGCCCTTGATCTGCGCCTCGTAGGACTGCAGCTGCGCACGCGCGGTCTTCAGCTGGGCCTCGGCGGCATCGTATTCCTGGCGCGAGGTGGCTTCGGCCGCCAGCATCTGCTGCTGGCGTGCAAACTCCAGTTCGGCCTGGCGAAGGGTGGCCTGCTGCACCGCGCGCTGCGCGGTCACCTGGTCCAGCGAGGCCTGCGCGTTGAGCACCTGGTTCTGCTGGGTGGTGGCATCGATCTCGGCGATCAGGTCACCTTCCTTCACTGTATCGCCCAGCTGCACCTTCAGCGACTTGATCTGGCCGGAGGCCTGCGCACCGACGCTGACCAGCTTGTAGGCGTCGATCACGCCGGTCGCTTCCACCGTCTGTTCGATGTCGCCGCGGCTGACCGGGGTGGTCGCCAGGGCCGGTGCGGACGGCTTGCGCAGCAGCCACCAGGCGGACACAGCGGCGATCAGGACAAGCAGGGCGATCAACATCAGGCGACCCTTGCGGGTCGCGGGCAACAGGCGGGAGATCACGTGGCAGCTTCACTCTGGGGGCCGCAGTGGCGGCGTTGGTGGGCATTGTGAAGATCGAGCGACGCTGTGCTCAATCCTCGGGGTGTGTCTCTATGTAACACTGTCGCCGAGACTGCGTATCAGCAGGTATCCCGCACTACGGGGGATACAGTGGTACGCATTGGCCTGGATGCGGTTCAGCTGCCGACACGGGATGATCGCGACATGGAGACTGAAAACCCGATGCACCGTTTGCTGATCGTCGATGACGACAACGATATCCGCACCCTGCTGGCCGAGCAGCTTGGCCGCGCTGGCTACCAGGTCAGCACCGCCGCCGATGGCACCAGCATGCGCCAGCTGCTGGAACGCGAACACGTGGACCTGATCGTGCTCGACCTCAACCTGCCACGCGAAGATGGGCTGACCCTGTGCCGCGACCTCCGCGCGCGCTCGAACACGCCGGTGATCATGCTCACCGCGCGCGCCGAGCCGATCGACCGCGTGCTCGGCCTGGAAATGGGTGCAGACGACTACCTGGCCAAGCCGTTCGAACCGCGCGAACTGCTGGCGCGCATCCGCAACGTGCTGCGCCGTACCGAAGCGCTGCCGGCCAACCTGGAACCGCTGGCAGTGCGCCGTGCGCGTTTCTCGCGCTGGATCTTCGACCTGGAGCATCGCCACCTGGTCGACCCGGACGGGCGCGTGGTGGTGCTGTCCGGCGCCGAGTTCCGCCTGCTGCGGGTGTTCATCGCCCATGCCAACAAGGTGCTCTCGCGGGAGCAGCTGGTGGCCCTCAGCAGCGGCCGCAACTATGAAGCGCAGGACCGCGCCATCGACCTGCAGGTCAGCCGGCTGCGCAACAAGCTGGCCGACGATGGCGGCCCCGATGGCCTGATCAAGACCGTGCGCAACGAAGGCTACGTGCTGGCCTCGGCCGTCAACCTGGAATAAGCCGCGATGAATCGCCTGCGCCACTTCCTGTCCTCGATGGTCGGACGGCTGTTCGTGATCCTGCTGCTGGGCATGAGCGTGGCCGCGATCGGCGCGACCATGCTGGCCAGTTCCAAGCGGCAGCAGGAATTCGAGCGGCAGAACCTGAACCGCATCGCCGATCGCCTGCAGGGTTACATCAACCTGCTCGACGGCAACCCGGAGCTGCGCGAACGGCTGCTGGAGATCGGTGGCCCCAGCGTGCGCGCACTGCAGCCCGGCGCGCGCATCGGGCGCGCCGACAAGGCGCTGATGGAAGTACTGGAGGACCGCCCGGGCCCGGTGTCGCGGGCGCATGTGCACTTCGCCTCGTTCCGTTCGTGCATTCCCAAGCTGCAGGACCTGCTGCCGCCGCCGCCGCCGGGCCACCGCAAGCCGCCACGCGAACGCGATCCCACCTTCATTCCACCCAAGTGCCGGGCGGTGGACGTGGTGCTCAACGACGGCACGTTGCTGAAGCTCGCTCTGGATTCGCCGGCGATCGCACACAACGGCATTCTCGCCGTGGACCCGCTGTTCCTGACCCTGCTGGTGCTGGCCATTGCCGTGCTGGCGTACGTGGTTGCACGCATGGCCAGCGCGCCACTGCAGGAGCTGGCGGCAGCCGCCGAGGACCTCGGCGATGACCTGCAGCGGGCGCCATTGCCGCTGCGCGGGCCGCGTGAAGTGCAGCGCGCCGCCGAGGCCTTCAATGCCATGCAGCATCGGCTGCAGCGCCACCTGGCCGAACGTACGCAGATGCTGGCGGCGATCACCCATGACCTGCAGACGCCGCTGACCCGGCTGCGCCTGCGCCTGGAAAACGTGACCGACGAGACCTTGCGCGAGCGCCTGATCGGCGACTTGGCCGCGATGCAGGCGCTGGTGCGCGAGGGTCTGGAACTGGCCCGAAGTGCGGAGAGTGCCGAACAGCGCGCGGCGCTGGACCTGGATTCGCTGCTGGAAAGCATCGTCGAGGACACCGCCGAGGACGGTGCCGACGTCGTCTTCGAAGGCCGCAGCGGCGCGGTGCTGATGCTGCGCCCGTTGGCGATGCATCGCCTGTTCTCCAACCTGGTGGACAACGCGGTGATGTACGCGCAACGCGCCCGCGTGCGCGTCGAGCGCGGCGAGGGCACGATCACGGTGGTCATCGCCGATGACGGCCCCGGGCTGGCGGATGACCAGCTGGAAGCGGTGTTCGACCCGTTCGTGCGGGTGGAGACCTCACGTTCGCGCGAGACCGGTGGTGCCGGCCTGGGCCTGACCATCGCCCGCGCGCTGGCCGAAAAGGATGGGGGCCGACTGTGGTTGCGCAACCGTCCCGAGGGTGGGCTGGAAGCGGTGGTGCAGTGGTCGACCAGCGCCGAGGCGCGGTAGCAGTGGGGATCGGCACCCGGGCCCGGCTGTGCCGGATGCGGTGACGCCGACGACAGGGTTTGCCCTATCATCTGCGTACTTCCCCATTCTTCGTCCGATGAGCCTGCCCGTTCCTGCCGGCATGCCGCCCTGCGCGGTGCGGCCATTTCTGTTCGCGTCTGCCGCCACCGCCACCGCCGGCATCCGCAGCTGGCCGCCGCCGCTGCGCTGATGGGCGGACAGGGGGCGGAAAGGCGCCGGGCGGGGCGCCACGCGGAGAGGATCGGTCGCCTGCTGCGACTGGGCATGCTGTGGCTGCTGCTGGCGATAGCCGCGCCGCTGGCCGCGCAGAGTGGCGCACCGCCGCTGCGCGACTACGCCATCGACGTGTGGACCTCGCGCAATGGGTTGCCGCACAACTCGCTGCGCGACATCGCGCAGACCCCGGAAGGCCACTTGTGGTTCGCCACCTGGGAAGGCCTGGTGCGCTACAACGGCCTGGATTTCACCGTGTTCGACCGCAGCACGCGGCCAGGACTGCGCGACAACGGCATCGGCGCGCTGCTGGTCGACGCGCAGGGCGGACTGTGGATCAGCGACTCGCGGGGCAATGTCAGCCATCGTGGCAGCGATGGCCAGTGGCGGGTCTGGGAGCATCAGCCGGATACGCCGCAGGTGCTGATCCAGTCCATGCAGATGGACAGCCAGGGGCGCCTGTGGCTGCTGTATGAAGGCAAGGGCATCGCCTATCTGACCCCGGACAAGGGCATCGTCTACCAGCGCCCACCACCCGACCTGCCGCTGGCGATGAGCTTCACCAAGATGGCGGTCGACGCGCAGGACCGGGTCTGGATCGGCACTCTCGACGGCCTGGTGCTGCGTGAAAACGACGGCGTGCTGCAGCGCGCGCCGGCGGCGTGGGGCGTGGACAAGGGCCTGTCGTGGCCCTATCGCGCACCCGATGGCGCGCTGTGGATCGTCGCGGGCGAGCGCCTGTACCGGGTGGAGGATGATCGTCTGGTGCTGGTGCACCGGCTGCCTGGCCAGCTGCACTTGACCGCCATGCTGCAGGACCGCCATGGCGACCTGTGGCTGGGTACCGAAAATCAGGGCCTGCTGCGCATCTCGGCGCATGGGCTGGAGCGCCTGCCGGCCGGTCTGAACCTGCCCGGCGGGCGGGTGGTCAGCCTGCGCGAAGACGCCGAGGGCAGCATCTGGGTGGGTGCCAACGGCGGCCTGTATCGCCTGCGCGAAACGCTGTTCAGCAGTTACACCGAACGCGACGGCCTGAGCGGTGACTACGTGCGCACGGTGCTCGAAGACCGTGACCGCCACCTGTGGGTGGGCAGTGCCAGCGGCCTGGACCTGCAGACCGCCGACGGTCGATTCCGCGCGATGCCGCTGCACAACCGCGGTGGCAAGGCGCCCTCGGTACTGAGCCTGGCCCAGGATGCTGGCGGCGATCTGTGGGTGGGCACGTTCGGCGACGGCATCTACCGCTTGCACGCCGATGGACGGCTTCGCCACAACTACGCTGCGGCCGATGGCCTGCCCGGCGGCAACATCCGTGCGATCAGCATCGCGCCTGATGGCGTGGTCTGGGCGGGGACGCAGAAGGGCGTGGTCCGCATCGAGGGCGACCAGGTGAGCGTGCCCACGGTTGCGGGCATGCCGGGGGGGCTGACCACCGCGCTGGAACACGATCACCAGGGAAATCTGTGGATCGGCACCATTGAAGGCATTCGCGTGCTGCGTGGTGATCGGGTGCAGTCGATCGACCTGGCGCCGCTGGGCGGTGGCCGCAGCGTATTCGGTTTCCACCAGATCGGCGATGCGATGTGGATCAGCAGTGACCGTGGGCTGTACCGCTGGCAGCGGGGCACGCTGGCGCGCGTGGGCCTGGAGCAGGGCATGCCGGTGGATGCGGTGTTCCAGCTGGTGCCCGACCGCCTGGGCAATGTGTGGATCAGCAGCAACCGCGGTGTCCTGCGTACCGATATGGCCACGCTCAACGCCGTGGCCGACGGACGCGCGCCGCGGGTAACCGTGGAGCGTTACAACGAAATCGACGGCATGGCCAATGCGCAGGCCAACGGCAGCTCCGGACCCTCGGCGATCCTGCGCCAGGACGGCACGTTCTGGGTGGTGACCGCCGGTGGCCTGAGCACGGTCGATCCGCAGCGGCTGCAGCGTTTCCGCGAGCGTCCGGCGCCGCCTGCGGCGATCGAGAACGTGCAGGTGGACGGTGCGCCGGTGCACTGGGAAGGCCGCGAGCGCAACCTGATTCCCGGTGGGCGACGGCTTGCGGTGAGCTACGTGGGCCTGAGCTACCTGATGTCAGACCGCATCCGCTACCGCACGCGGCTGGAGGGTCTGGACAACGGCTGGGTGGAGCGTGGCCCGCAGCGCAGCGTGGAGTTCGTCGGCCTGCCGCCGGGCGACTACACGCTGCACGTGGCCGCTTCGCACCCGGGCGGCAGCTGGGGCCATCAGGAAGCAGTGTGGAGCTTCACTGTCGAGCCGTTCTGGTGGCAGCGGCGCAGCGTGCAGGCGCTGACCGGACTGGTGCTGCTGGCCGCGCTGGTGGCGCTGTACCGCTTCCTGCTGAAGCAGTACAAGGCCAGCAACCTGCGCCTGGCACGGCGCGTGGACGAGGCAACTTTCGACCTGCAGGCGCAGACCGTGCACCTGCAGGCGTTGAACCAGGAAAAGACCGAGCTGGCCGAGCGCCTGGCGCGGCAGGCCGAGGCATTCGAACGACAGGCCCGCGAGGATGCGCTGACCCGGTTGGCCAATCGCCGCGGTTTCGACGAGGCGCTGGCCCGCGATTTCGCCCGCGCCCAGCGCAGCGGCCATCCGCTGTGCCTGGTGGTGCTGGACATCGACCACTTCAAGGACGTCAACGACCAGCACAGCCACAGCATTGGTGATGCGGTACTGGTTGAAGTAGCCCAGGTGATCGCAGCGGCCAGCCGCGATTCGGACCTGCCGGCACGCACCGGCGGCGAAGAATTCGCGCTGCTGCTCAATGACACCCGGCTGGAGGAGGCAGCGCAACTGTGCGCGCGCCTGCGCGGCCTGTTCCATGACCATCCGGACTGGGCCGGCATACCCGGCCTGCGGGTCACCTTCAGTGCCGGCCTGGTGGAACTGGATGGCGACGACCGCACCCCGGCGCTGCTGTACCAGCGTGCCGACCGTGCGTTGTACCGCGCGAAGAGCGACGGCCGCGATCGTACGAGCATCGGTTGATCCAGTGCGAAGCATCCACGCATGGCGTGGATCTACTGGAGTGCCGTACCAACGGTCGGCACCCACCAAAGAAGTGACTCACCACAGAGGCACCCGCAGCCCCCATCGAGCGCAGCGACCCGCTGTTGCTACCGCTTTTCTGATCTTTCCGTGGCGCCCAGGAAACTGTCGAAGGCCGGGCAGGGTGGGTTCGCGGGGGTATCCGCGCCATGGATGGCGCGGCTAAGCCTCCAGGGACGGATTCACGGCGTCCCCCGCGAACCCACCTTGCCCGGCCCAACCGATGAATCGCTGTCAGCCCGCCACGAGGGGCTCCGCCGTTGGCCGCCTTACCGCGGCCAGGCGTTGGCGATCGTGCAGAACAACCGCGCCGTCTGCTCGGTGTCGTACACCGCGCTGTGTGCCTCGTTGGCATCCCAGCCCAGCCCGGCGGCCGTGGCCGCGCGCGCCAGCACGGTCTGACCGTAGGCGATGCCCGCCAGGGTGACCGTATCGAACACGCTGAACGGATGGAACGGATTGCGCTTGTGCCCGGTACGGGCGACCGCCGCGTTGACGAAGCCCAGGTCGAAATGGGCGTTGTGGCCGACCAGGATCGCGCGCTGGCAGCCGTACTTCTTCATCGCAGCACGCACCGGAGTGAAGACGTGATCCAGCGCCGCCTTCTCTTCCTTGGCCAGCCGGAACGGATGGTCGAGGATTATGCCGGTTACTTCCAGCGACTTCGGGTCGATCTCCAGACCCTCGGCCGGCACCACGTGGGCGCTGGCGGTCTGGCCGGGGTAGAGCAGGCCGTTCTCGTCCATCTCGATCGGCACGGCAGCGATTTCCAGCAGCGCGTTGCGCTGGCTGTCGAAGCCGCCGGTTTCAACATCCACCACCACCGGCAGGAAGCCGCGGAAGCGTTGTGACATCGCGCGCTGCGCCTGGGGTACGTCGGAAACAGGGGCGGCGGCAGGTGCGGAAGTGGGGTCAGTCATGTACGGATTCTAGCAGAGCGACCCTGAGCGCCCGGGATCCCGCCAGGTGCCAACCTTGGTTGGCACACTGCGCGCCGACCAAGGTCGGCGTCTACCGGACCGCGGGCTGCGCCGTGGGGTCCGATGGATACCAGCGTGCCAGCACTGCATCCACGCTCAGGCGCCCGGCGCCGATGAACAGCAGCGGCAGCAGCATCGCCATGAACAGCAGCGGCAGTTTGAAGTTGCCAAAGCCCTGGTCGCTGATCGCATAGCCCATCGCCAGATCGCCCAGCGAGCCCCATTCGGCTGGCAGATGCACCGCGTACGTGGCCACGACCGTCAGCACCAGCAGGCTGGCAGCGGCAAAACGGGTACCGAAGCCGAACAGCAGGCAGGCTGCGCCCAGCAGCTCGAACCAGGTGGCCAACTGCCAGTTCAGCGCAGCGGGCAACTGGTCGAAGGGGAAGGGGAACGCGCCCTGCAGGTCGGCGAACCAGTTCTCGCCGTGCAGTTTCTCGCGCCCGGACTCGAAAAATTCCCAGGCCAGCAGTATGCGCAGGCCAAGCGGGGCCAACCACGGGGCGAAACGGTCCAGCTGGCCGCAGGCTGCGGCCAGGATCGGGGTCTTCATGAGGGAATCTCCGGGAAGGGGTGTCAGGGTGAAGCGCGGAGCGGACCGATCACGCCAGCACGCAGGAACTGCTGCAGCAGTTGCGCACCCGGGGCGGCCAGGGTCTCGGGATCGAGGTGGTGCAGGACGGCCAGTTGCTGCAGCTGTTGTTGGCCGGTGGCCCCGGGCGCCTCGCCGATCAGGGTCAGCAGGTGCACCGCCAGACTGGTCAGGGTGGCAAAGCGCACCGCACCATCGGCATCGCGCCGTACCAGCAGGCCGGTGGGCTCTGCCGGTGGTTGCAACGGTGCATCGTCGCTACCCAGTTGATGCACCGGCCAGCGATACAGCAGCGGCCAGGCCAGTGGCGAGCGCCGCAACGGCACCTGCAACGGATCGACGTCGCCCGTTTCCGGCAGCGGATCAGCCTGCAGCTGGTACAGCGCAGTCTCCACCCACTCGTAGTGGGCCAGTTCGGCGAGCGCTGGATGCGGCAGCTCCGGTTGCACCTGCAGCCACTGCACGAACTCTGCAGCCAGCTCGGTGAACAGCGGCGCCTGGCAGCGATGGCTGGCGAAATAGTGGCGTACCAGCGCACTCCAGGCCGGTTCGCCAAGCAGGCGCACGCAGACCGGGAAGCCGTTGCTCAACAACCCCAGCAGATTGTTGAACAGCAGGCGTTCGTACACCGCCACCCGACGCGGGTCCATGCCGGGCGGTGCCGGTACCTGCGCCGGGTCGCGCAGGTGTGCGGTGAACGCATGCTGCTGGCTGCGCAGTCGTTCGGGGGCGTCAGCCATGGGCGGCTCCGGCATGCACGGCCTGCAGGCGGTGGATGGTCTGCAGTTCGCCCCGCAGCTCGGCGTAAGGCGGGAAATTGAAGTCGCGTTCGAGCAGGGTAGGGCGTGGGCCGATGCGGGCGTAGGTGCGCGCCAGCAGATCCCACACCGGGTCGATCACCGGGCTGCCGTGGGTGTCGATCTTCAGGTCCGGAGCGTCGTCCAGATGCCCGGCCACGTGCAGGCAGACGATGCGCTGCGCGGGTAGGCCGGCAATGAAGGTATCGGTGTCGTAGCCGTGATTGCAGGCATTGACGTACACGTTGTTGACGTCCAACAGCAGATCGCAGTCGGCCTCGGCCAGCACCGCATTGGTGAAGGCCAGTTCGTCCATCATCGGCTCCGGCGCCAGGTAGTACGACACGTTTTCCACGGCGATGCGGCGGCCGAGAATGTCCTGTACGCGGGCGATGCGTGCAGCGGTGTGGCGTACCGCTTCATCGGTGAAAGGAATCGGCAGCAGGTCGTACAGATGGCCCTCGTCGCTGCAGTAGCTCAGGTGTTCGCTGTACAGCGGCACCCGGTGTTGCTCAAGAAAGGCACCCACCTGCGCCAGCAGCTGGGTGTCCAACGCTGCGCTGCCGCCCAGTGACATCGACAGGCCATGGCAGCTCAATGGATGGCGCGTCGCCAGTTCGGCCAGCGCGTCACCGGCGGGGCCACCGACACCGATCCAGTTCTCCGGCGCGCACTCGAGGAAATCGAAATCGCCGGCTGGTGCATCGCGCAGGTCCTGCAGCAGGGCGCGGCGCAGGCCCAGGCCCACGGCCGCCGCGGGAAGCGGCGACCGCGGGTGGACGACGCCGGTGCGGACGTCAGTGCTTGGCACCGCACTTGCCTTCGCCGCACTTGCCTTCGGCCGACTTCTTGTCGCCGCCGGTCTTGGCCTTGGCGTCGGCACCGGCCGCTGCCTTGCCCTTGTCGCCGCCACACTTGCCCTCAGCACTCTTGCCGTCGGCGCCACACTTGCCTTCGGCATGCTTGGCCGCGTCGGCGGATTTCGCATCGGTCGCCTTCGCGTCGGTGGCCTTGGCCGCCTGGCCGGCAACCAGATAGCCCTGGGCGAGGTCGCTCATGCTCAGGGCCGAGGCGGAGGCAGTCATGCCGAGGCCTGCGGCCAGGGCGGTGGCGGTCAGCAGGGACAGGGTCTTGTTGGAGGTGCTCATCGGTCGTGCTCCTGGGTGGTGGGCGGCTGCCCGTGGTGAAGCAATGGTGCAGCGATCCTACTCAACGAATCCTCGCCGGGAATTCAAATTTTCGTGAGAAGTATTACAACGCCAACAAAAAGGCCGCTGTCGCGAGGACAGCGGCCACCCTGGAGTCGAATCCGGTGTTGCAGTGCAGTATCAGATATCGCCGGCGCTGGAGGTCTCGTCGCGCTTCTGGCGCGGCGGCAGCGGCTGTTCGCCGTGCACCAGGAACCACACGTTCTCGGCGATGTTGGTGGCGTGGTCACCCACGCGCTCCAGGTTCTTGGCCATGAACAGCAGATGGGTGCACGGGGTGATGTTACGCGGGTCTTCCATCATGTAGGTCAGCAGCTCGCGGAACAGCGCGGTGTACTGCGCATCCAGGCGGGCGTCGTCCTCGCGCAGTTCCAGTGCGGCATCGGCATCGTTGTCGCGGTACGCGGCGATGGCGCGGCGGACCTGCTGCGCAGCAAGCCGGCCGAGGGAACGCAGGCCCTGGATCTGCGGCAGCGGCGGCACCTTGCCCAGCGCGATGGAGCGCTTGGCGACGTTGGCCGCGTAGTCGCCGATGCGTTCGATATCGGCGGGAATGCGCAGGCCGGCAAGAATCTCGCGCAGGTCGCGTGCCATCGGGCCGCGCAGCGCCAGACGCATCACGTCGTGGCTGATCTGCTGTTCCAGCGAATCGATCGCTTCATCGTTGGCGATGATGCGATGGGCGGCGTTCTCGTCGCGCTTCTCGATGACGTCCATCGACGCCTCCAGCTGGGCGACGGCCATCTCGCCCATGCGCACGATTTCGGCCACCAGGCGCTGCTGCTCTTCGTCGTAGCTTTTGACGATGTGGTCGTTGGGAAGGTTCATGTTCTGCAATCCAGGTAGAGCCAGGCCGCGCCTGGCTGGGACATGTGGCGAAGCGTCAGCGCCGATCAGCCAAAGCGACCGGTGATGTAATCCTCGGTCTGCTGCTTGGACGGCTGCGAGAAGATCACTTCGGTGCGGTCGTGCTCGATCAGGTCGCCCAGGTACATGAAGGCGGTGTAATCGGACACGCGGGCGGCCTGCTGCATGTTGTGGGTGACGATCACGATGGTGTACTCGTGCTTCAGTTCTTCCACCAGCTGCTCGATGCGGCTGGTGGAGATCGGATCCAGCGCCGAAGTCGGCTCGTCCAGCAGCAGCACCGACGGCCGCAGGGCCACGGCACGGGCGATGCACAGACGCTGCTGCTGGCCGCCGGACAGGCCCAGCGCGCTCTGGTTGAGCTTGTCCTTTACTTCGTCCCACAGTGCGCCCTGGCGCAGTGCGTGCTCGACACGGTCGGCCATGTCCGCCTTGGACAGCTTCTCGTGGTGGCGGATGCCGTAGGCCACGTTCTCGAAGATGGTCATCGGGAACGGCACCGGCTTCTGGAACACCATGCCGACCTTGCTGCGCAGGCGGTTCATCGGGTACTTCGGCGACAGGATGTTCTCGCCGTCGAGGATCACCTCACCGCGCGCTTCCAGCTTCGGGTACAGCGCGTAGATGCGGTTGAAGATGCGCAGCAGGGTCGACTTGCCGCAACCGGAGGGACCGATCAGCGCAGTCACGCGCTTTTCCGGGATCTCCAGGTTGATGCCCTTCAGGGCATGGAACTTGTCGTAGTAGAAGTCCAGTCCACGCGCGGCGAGCTTGACCGGTGCCGGAGCGTGCAGGTTCTCGTGCGAGGCCGGCACCACGATGCGCTGCATCGGCACGGCGTTGGAAAGGTCGTTCATGGCGGTATCCACGGAAAGGTCAGTCATGGGAGATACGGTTGCGCAGCAGGAAGCCGCGAGCGGCGAGGCTGACCAGCAACACGAAGACAGTCAGCACCAGGGCACCTGCCCAGGCCAGCACCTGCCAGGATTCATACGGGCTGCCGGCGAACTGGTTCATCACCACCGGCACCGAGGCCATCGGCTGGAACACGTTGCTGTTCCAGTACTGGTTGCCGAACGCGGTGAACAGCAGCGGTGCGGTCTCGCCGGAAATGCGCGCCAGCGCCAGCAGGATGCCGGTGACGATGCCGGCCGAGGCACTGCGGTACAGCACCTGCACGATCACCTTCCACTGCGGGATGCCCAGCGACAGGGCCGCTTCGCGCATCTGCGAAGGCACCAGGCGCAGCATCTCGTCGGTGGTACGCACCACCACCGGCAGCACGATGAAGGCCAGCGACAGCGCACCTGCGAACGCGGAGAAGCTGCCGCCGGTCTGCATCACGTACAGGGTGTAGACGAACAGGCCCAGCACGATGGACGGCGCCGACAGCAGGATGTCGTTGACGAAGCGGACCACGGTGCCGGCCTTGCGGGCGTTGCCGTACTCGGCCAGCCAGGTACCGGCCAGCACGCCCAGCGGGGTGCCGATGCCGATCGCCAGCGCACACATCACCGCGCTGCCGAAGAAGGCATTGGCAAGACCGCCTTCCTGCATCGGCGGCGGTGTCATCTTGGTGAACAGATCCAGGTTGATGCCGGCCAGGCCCTTGGAGGCCAGGGTGAACAGGATCCAGCCGAGGAAGAACAGGCCGAACAACGCAGTGGCGCAGGACATCGCGATGGCGATGACATTGCCGATGCGGCGGCGCAGGTACAGGGAGTCAGCGGTGCTGGACATCAGTTGCCCTCCTTGCGGGACAGGCGCATCAGCATCAGGCGGGCGATGGCGAGCACCACGAAGGTGACGATGAAGAGGACGAAGCCGAGCAGCAGCAGCGCCGAGCGGTAGGTTTCAGTGGCCTCGCCGAAGTCGTTGGCGATCAACGCGGCGATGGTGGTGCCCGGTTCCAGCAGCGACGGCGACAGGCGCACGCTGTTGCCGATCACGAAGGCAACGGCCATCGTCTCGCCCAGTGCGCGGCCGAGGCCGAGGAACACGCCACCGATGACCGCCGAGCGGGTGTAGGGCAGCACGATGTCCCAGCTGACTTCCCACTTGGTGGAACCCAGCGCGTAGGCCGATTCCTTCAGGCGCGTCGGCACGGTCAGGAACACTTCGCGCATCACCGAGGAGATGAAGGGGATGACCATGATCGCCAGCACGAAGCCGGCGGTGAGCATGCCGATGCCCAGCGGCGGGCCCTGGAACACCGGGCCGATGATCGGCCATTCGCCCAGGGTTTCGTTGAGGAACGGGGTGACGTACTCGGTCATCACCGGCACCAGCACGAACAGGCCCCACATGCCGTAGATGATGGAGGGAATGCCCGCCAGCAGTTCGATGGCGGTACCGACCGGACCCCGCAGCCAGCGCGGTGCTACTTCGGTGAGGAAGAAGGCGATGCCGAAGCTGACCGGTACGGCGATGACCATCGCGATCAGCGCGGTGACCAGGGTGCCGTAGATCGGGGCGAGGGCGCCGAATTTGTTTTCGACCGGATTCCAGTCGGAAGAGAAGAAGAAGCTCAGGCCCTGCACCTGCAGGGCGTGGCGACCACCCCACAGCATCGACAGTGCGGCGCAGGCCAGTGCGATCAGGACGAAGATGACGGTGCCGACCAGCACCCATCGGAACAGTTTGTCGTTGCGGGCATCACGCGTATCACGCGTGGACGGGGCGGCTACAGGCTGGGCGATGGCATTCATGGGGACGGCAGGGCCAGGAAGGGGCGGGGCAGCACGATGTTCAGGAGACGGTGCCCGCACGTGGCGGGCACCGTCGGGTCCATCACTTCAGTTCGGTCGCCCAGGAGGCTTCGATCTGCTTGACCAGTTCGGCCGGCAGCGGCACGTAGTGCAGTTCGTTGGCCTGGGTCTGGCCGCTTTCGAAGGCCCACTTGAAGAAGGCCAGCGCATCCTGGTTGCGCTTGGCATCCTTCGGCTTCTTCTGCATCAGCATGAAGTTGGTGGCGGTGATCGGCCACGCCTGCTCGCCCGGTGCGTTGGTGATGACCAGGTTGAAGTCCTTGGCGCTGGCCCAGTCGGCGCTGGCGGCAGCGGCGGCGAAGGTTTCAGCGTTCGGCTGCACCCAGGTGCCGGCAGCGTTCTGCAGCGAGGCGTACGGCATCGCGTTCTGCAGGGCGTAGGCCAGTTCGACGTAGCCGATCGAGCCCTTGATCTGCTTCACGTACGAAGCGACGCCTTCATTGCCCTTGCCACCCACACCGTCCGGCCACTGCACCGAGGTGCCTTCGCCGACCTTGCTCTTCCACTCCGGGTTGACCTTGGACAGGTAGTTGGAGAAGTTGAAGGTGGTGCCCGAACCATCCGAACGGTGGACGATGGTGATCTTGCCGTCCGGCAGGGTCACGCCCGGGTTGGCGGCGACGATGGCCGGGTCGTTCCAGGTCTTGACCTTGCCCAGGAAGATGTCGGCGAGCAGGGCGCCACTGAGACGCAGCTTGCCGGCTTCCAGGCCGTCGATGTTGACCACCGGGACCACGCCGCCGATGGCCGACGGGAACTGGGCCAGGCCGGCCTGGGCCAGCTCGTCGCTGCTCAGCGGCTTGTCGGAGGAACCGAAATCAACGGTGCCGGCCTTGATCTGGGCGATGCCACCACCGGAACCGATCGACTGGTAGTTGATCTTGGCGCCGGTGGCGGTGTTGTAGTCGGCCGACCACTTGGACACCAGCGGGAAGATGAAGGAGGCGCCAGCACCGGAGACCTCAGCGGTCACCTTGTCGCCGGCAGCGGCCGGAGCAGCGGCGCCGTCAGCGGCCGGCTGCTGTGCGGCCTGCTTGTCGCCACCGCAGGCAGACAGGCCCAGGGCGATGGCCAGGGAAAGGGCGGCAAGGCTGGCCGAGTGCAGTTTCATGGTCACTCCATAGCGGGGTAGAGCCGACGGCGTCGGCGGATGCGGCTATGAAATGATGTTTTTGTTACAACCGTATGACGTCCATGACAGAGGTGTCCTGGATCACGTTCTGGCAAGGGTTTCGGCGGAATCACGGTTGGCCGCCGGGCCGGCTGACGGCGCCAACTGCGCTTCTGCGCGGTTGCCGGCGCGACGGCCAGAACGTTGCAGGCCACGCGTTGCCATTGCCGTTGCCCTTGCTCCTGCTCCTGCCTTCCATGACCCCACCGCGCCCCCGATGGACTGTCGGAAGGCGGTGGGCCGGGCTGCGCAGGACCGTCCACGGCATGGATGCCGTGGCCGAGCCCCCACGGACGGGTTCACGGCGTGTCCTGCGCAGCCCGGCCCATCGCCGCAACAACAGATCAACGGAAGCGCAGCGCTCTTCACGACCAACCC
>NZ_QAIJ01000320.1:0-8254 GCF_003060985.1 Stenotrophomonas sp. HMWF023 | reverse complement strand
CGGTGGGGCCGGCGGGGGAGAGAGGACCCGCCGACCCCGTTCCTGCGGGGGAACGCCTTGCAACGAAACTCAGTACTTCAGGTTCTGCGTCCAGTAGGTCTCGATCTGGCGCACCAGTGCGTCCGGCAGCGGCACGTAGTCCAGCTGCTTGGCCTGCGCATCGCCATTCTTGTAGACCCAGCGGAAGAACTCCTGGGTGGCCTTGGCGCCAGCCACGTTCTTCGGCTGCTTGCGCACCAGGATGAAGTTGGTGGCAGTGATCGGCCATGCGTCAGCGCCCGGGGCGTTGGTCATCACCAGGTAGAAGTCACGGGCGTTGGCCCAGTCGGCGCTGGCCGCGGCGGCCGAGAACGAGGCGTCCGACGGCTGCACGATCTTGCCGGCCGCGTTCTTCATCGCCGCGTAGGACATCTTGTTCTGCAGCGCGTAGGACAGTTCGACGTAGCCGATGCCGCCCTTGATCTGCTTCACGTAGGCAGCAACGCCTTCGTTGCCCTTGCCGCCGATGCCGGCCGGCCATTGCACCGAGGTGCCTTCACCGACCTTGCTCTTCCACTCCGGGCTGACCTTGGACAGGTAGTTGACGAAGTTGAAGGTGGTGCCCGAACCGTCCGAACGATGGACAATCGTGATCTTGCCGCTGGGCAGGGTCAGGCCGCTGTTCAGGGCGGCGATGGCCGGGTCGTTCCAGGTGGTGATCTTGCCCAGGAAGATGTTGGCCAGGGTCGGGCCATCCAGCTTCAGCGCGCCGGGGGCGACGCCAGCGACGTTGATCACCGGCACCACGCCGCCGATCACCGACGGGAACTGGGCCAGGCCGGCCGCAGCCAGCTCTTCCGGCTTCAGCGGCGCATCGGACGAACCGAAGTCCACGGTCGCGGCCTTGATCTGGGCGATACCACCGCCGGAACCGATCGACTGGTAGTTGACCTTCTTGCCGGTGGCGGTGCTGTAGTCGGCCGACCACTTGGACATCACCGGGTAGATGAACGAAGCGCCCGCGCCGGTGACATCGGCGGCGTTGGCGGCGAACACGGACGACGCGGCCAGAATGGCGACGGCGGCGCGCGACTTGAAGGCGTGGATCACGGGAGAGACTCCTGGGGTGGTCGAGGGGCGGCTGCCCGACGTTTCGGTGCACATTCCATAACGGTTCCATGACACGCCCGCGTCTGTCATATGACGCAGACGTGACAGCCGTCATGGCGGTGCTCCGGCCTCCCTTTCAGAGCCCGCGCAACGCCTCCGGAACGGCATAGCGGCCGTCGCCGGGCAGCAGTGTCCAGCGCTGCGCGGGAGCCGTCGTGTCGGTTGCGTGGCAGTCGTCACCTGCAGCGACGCTGATCGTATCGGTGCGCTTTTCGCGCACCACGATCGGTGCCAGGCCAGGGGGAGTGCTGCTGCCCATTTCCAGCGTGCGCTCGAAGCGGCTGAACTCGCCGGCGCAGCGCGTATCCCATTCGCCGCGACTGCCGCTGACGGCCAGCGGCGCAAGCACCCGGCGCAGCCGTCTGCCATCACGCACGAACAACTGCAGTTCGGTCTGCGCAAACGGGTTGGGGCCTGAGCTGCCGCTGTAGTCCATGCGCACGCCGAACGCGCGGGTGGTCGGGTCCAGTTGCCAGCGTGCGGTGTCCAGGCTGAGTCCGGTGAAGCGCAGCGCATCACTGCTGACCGCATCGGCCACGCGGGTCCAGGCCAGCGGCTGGCCACTGGCGGTATCGATCAGCAGCAGGTCCAGGTCGCCACCACGCGCCTCTTCCGAGGCCGGGGCGGTCCATTGCGCGACAGCCAGCAGGGTCGTGCCGGGTTGTGCGGGCCACGCACGGCAGGCGGTGCTGTCGGCATCGGTAAAGCGTGCCGTCACTGGCAACGCGCCAGCCGGCAGCTGTCGATACGCGGCGTCGCGCACGGCCTCTGCATCGTCACAGGCGAGCGCGGTGGCGGGCAGGGCGGCGAGCAGGGCAGCGCACAGCAGGCGGCGCAGGTGAAGGGAAGTGGGCATCCCGAAGGTCCATGTCGACAGGGCAGGGCATCATCGCGCGGCCACCGCCTGCCCACAACGACGAAGGCACGGCCGGAGCCGTGCCTTCGTTCGAACGCGTGCTTCCGGTCTTACCAGAAGAACTGCGCGCGGGCTTCCAGGATGTTCGGATCGTCGTTGACGAAACCACGGGCGCTCGAGCTGTACTTCTTGCTGTCGACCATCACGTAGTTGAGCATCAGCTTGAAGTTCGAGCGCCAGTACCAGTTGGCGCCGACCGTCCAGATGTCCATCTTGCCGCCGAGCACGCCATCGACGATCGGCGGACGGCCGGCCACCGGGTTGGCGGCAAGGTTGCCGTCGTTCAGATCCATGTGGTCGTAACGCAGGCCCAGCTGCCACTGGCCGCCGGCCGGGTTGTTCGGCAGGCCGGTGCCCGGGGTGCCGCCCTTGTAGCTCCAGCTCTCGCCGGTGACATTCCACACGCCGCTGACGTAGTAGCCGTCACTGGTGTAGTTGTCGTTGGCCATGCGCTTGGCCTTGCTGGTGTAGTACTCGGCCTGGGCCTTGAACGGGCCCTGGAAGTACATCGCTTCGGCGCCGATGGTGCTGACGCGGTCGGTGTCGACCAGGTTGCCGCTGTCGACCAGGCGCGCGGTGGCCAGGTCAGCGTTCGGGCGGGCACGCACGCGCAGGGTGTCTGCGTCGGTGTCGTAGTTCACGTAGCTCAGGCCGAAGTGCAGGACCTGGCCCTTCTCGTTGATCGGGGCCCAGGTGCCGCGTGCGCCGTAGCCGCTGCCGTGGGCCAGGTTGCGGGTCAGCTCGCGGCCGAAGGCGCTGGCGGTGACCGACCAGTTGTCCTGGCCGTAGCTGTACGCGCCGCCGAGGCGACGGGCGACGGCGTAGGTGTTGGTGACCGCAGCCTTGGAGATGAAGTCGTTGTTCTTGGTGCTGGACAGCTCTTCCAGGCTGTTGGGCTGCTTGAACTGGCCGACCTGGATGAAGTGGTTGGCGTTGCCCAGCAGCTTGTACTTCACGTTGGTATCGAGGAACTTGTCGGCCTTGGCGTCATAGCCGACCACCCACTCCACGTTGCCCGGGCCCTTGCCCTTCAGCACCAGCTCGGCGCGACGCAGTTCGAATTCGCTGTTCTTGCCGTTGCCGGCGTCACCGCCGTTGAGGTCCACGACGTCATTGTCGTACCAGTTGCCGTCGGCCTGGACCAGGCCTTCGAAGGTGATTTCCGAACCGCCGATCACATCGATGGCGACTTCGGCGTGGGCGGCCGGCACATACAGCGCAGCAGCCACGGCGACCGTCAGGAGTTGGTGATGCAGTTTCATGGAGAGGAGCCTTGCAGGCAGGTGGGAAGATGCGCGCAGGCTAAAACGTGAAGATTGCGTAAATGTGACAGTTCGCGCACGGCCGCGATCCGCCGCAGGCCCCGTCACGGCAGGGCCTGCCATTGAAACCGGTTACGTATGACGCCCGGATTGCGTCCCGGTTGCAGTAGATCCACGCCACGCGTGGCTGGTTTTCCCGCGTATCCACGCCATGCGTGGATGCCGCCGTCACTCCGCGAGGGTCTTGTCCTTGAACCGGCAAAGGTCGGCAATCACGCACCCCGGGCAATCCGGTTTGCGTGCTTTGCATACGTACCGTCCGTGCAGGATCAGCCAGTGGTGCGCATCCAGCAGGAACTCGGCGGGAATCGCTTTGACCAATCGGTCTTCGACCTCGCGCACGTTCTTTCCTGGCGCAAGTCCAGTGCGGTTGGCGACACGGAAGATATGCGTGTCCACCGCCATCACCGGTTCGCCGAAGGCGGTGTTGAGCACGACGTTGGCAGTCTTGCGACCGACACCGGGCAGTGCTTCCAGTGCATCGCGGTCGCGTGGCACTTCGCCGCCGTGCTTCTCCAGCAGCAACGCGCAGGTGGCGATCACGTTCTTCGCCTTCGCGTTGAACAGGCCGATGGTGGCGATGTACTTCTTCAGTCCCTCTTCGCCCAGGGCGAGGATTTTCGCCGGCGTGTTGGCAACCGGGAACAGGCGACGGGTGGCCTTGTTGACGCCGACGTCGGTGGCCTGCGCCGACAGTGCGACCGCCACCAGCAGTTCGAAGGGAGAGCTGTATTCCAGCTCGGTCTTCGGATGCGGGTTGAGTTCGCGCAGGCGGGTGAACATCTCCACCACGTCGGCGCGCGGCATCGTTCCGCCGCGGCGCGCAGGTGCGCGCGCGGTCTTCTTCGCGGTCGCCATTACTGCTCCTTGCCGGCGGCGCGGGCCTTGGCCCGGGCGAGGATGGCGGCCGCTGCGGCGGGCAGGGCGGGTTTGACGTCCGGTGCCGGCGCCGGCGTGCGCCGTGCATCACGCTCGGCCTCGCGGCGGGCCAGGCGCACCGCGCGTGCGCGGAAACGTTCGCGCGCGGCCCATGCACGCTGCAGCTGCAGCTGCATCTGGCAGAGGCGGTCGGGCAGGTCAGGATGATCGGGCAGCAGCCGGTCATCGCCAGCGCGCACGACGTAGTCCATCAGTCCAGCCTGCAGCGCGCCATCAGGATCGTCTGCCTGGACCCGGGCGAACAGCAGCACGGGGTTGGGTCGGGATGCCATGGCGTCAGCGGTTCTGGAAAGCGGGAGGACGGCGCTGCAGGAAGGCGCTGGTGCCTTCGCGCATGTCTTCGGTGGCGAACAGCAGGCCGAACTGCGCACTTTCGTATTCCAGGCCCGCTTCCAGGCTGCATTCGCCGCCCACGTGCACCGCGTCGAGCAGGCCTCGCAGCGCCAGCGGCGCCGACTGTGCCAGCTGCCGGGCCAAGGCCTGCACGCGGCCGTCGAGCTCGGCGACAGGCACTACTTCGTTGACGATGCCCAGGGCCAGCGCGCGCGCGGCGTCGATCGGGGTACCCAGCAGGCACAGCTCCAGCGTGGCCGCGCGGCCACACAGGCGGAGCAGGCGCTGGCTGCCGCCGAAGCCGGGAATCAGGCCCAGATTGATCTCCGGTTGGCCGACCTTGGCGGAATCGGCCGCAATGCGCAGGTGGCAGGCCATGGCCAGCTCCAGCCCGCCGCCCAGCGCAAAACCGTTCACGCGGGCGATCACCGGCTTGGGCATGCGTTCGATGCGGCGCATCAGGGCCTGGCCGAGCAGGGAGAAGTCACGTCCCTGAACCGCGCTCAATGTGTTCATTTCCGCGATGTCGGCCCCGGCCACGAAGGCCTTGGGGCCGGCGCCGGTCAGCACCACCACCCGCACCGCCGGATCGGCGGCTGCGTCGCTGAACGCCCCGGCCAGAGCCTGCAGGGTCGCGGCATTGAGGGCGTTGAGCTTGTCCGGTCGCTGCACGGTAATGGTGCGGACAGCGCCGTCATCGCTGACGTCGACCGGGTGGGGGGCGGGGGCCTCGGCCACGGGAAACTCCTGGAACGTTAAAAAAAAGTGAGATTGAACTCTGTAAACGCAGACAGGTCATAGCCTGCGTGGTGAGTAGCGGTTACACGTTGTGGCCGTTATCCTAACCCGTCGCCTCAGGGCGGCGCAGAACGTCCCTGAGTTACCACCCCTGGAGAACTGTTTGATGAAGTTGCGTTCTATCGCGGTCGCCGTCGCGGCCCTGGCCCTGACGGGCAATGCCTTCGCCCAGGACATCGCGTCCGAGAAGGGCAAGCTGAGCTACTACTTCGGTTACGACTACGGCAACAACCTGGCGGAGCTGACTGGTCGCGGTGAGCAGCTGGACATCAACTCGGTGGTGAAGGGTCTGCAGGACGCCTACGCCAAGAAGCAGCCGGCGATCACCGCCGAGCAGCTGAAGCCGGCCGTTGAAGCGTTCCAGAAGCGCGAGCAGGGCCGTGCCCAGGCCGCCAAGGCCGAGTACGAAAAGGCTGCTGCCGACAACAAGACCAAGAGCGATCAGTTCATGGCGCAGAACAAGGCCAAGGCGGGCGTGCAGACCCTGCCGAGCGGCGTTCAGTACCGTGTGATCGAAGCCGGCAAGGGTGCCAAGCCGACCCAGGCCAGCACCGTGCAGCTGGAAGTGGCCGGTCCGTTCCCGTACGGCCAGCGCCCGACCGAGGCTCGCCCGGCCCAGCAGATTCCGTCGATCAAGGTCAGCGAAGTCGAAATGAAGGCCATGCGCGAGACCCTGCTGCAGATGCCGGCTGGCTCGAAGTGGGAAGTGTCCCTGCCGCCGGATCAGGCCTATGGTGCCGACCCGCGCACCCCGTTCCCGCCGAACGTGGCTGTGCAGTTCGAGATCAAGCTGATCAGCGTCAAGTAAGAAGAAACAGCGTCAACATCAACGCGCCGGTGATTCCACCGGCGCGTTTTTGTTTCTGCGGTACGCAGCAGCCGTGTGGGCCCATCCCAAATCCGGCCCATTCGCGCTACTGTTGACCGGTGCAAATAATGGAAGAAACGGCGCGTGCTGTCGCAAGCCCCTGCATCAACGTGTGCAAGCTGGATCGCAACCGGCTCTGCGCTGGCTGCGGGCGGCATATCGACGAAATCGCACGGTGGTCGTCGATGAGCGACAGCGAGCGCACCCACATCCTGCAGCGGGTGTTGCCACTGCGCCAACAGCTGCAGCAGTCGCTGCGAGGTTCGTTGGCCGATCATGAGCGCCTGCTGCGCGCGTTGCATCCGCTGGCCGAGCCGCCGGCAGGCGACGGCTGGAACCGCAGTGAGCTGGATGACCTGCTGCCCCCGGGCCCACCGGTCGAGGCCGCAGTGCTGGCCGGCATCGTCCCGCGTGCCAACGGTGCGCAGGTGATCCTGACCCGGCGTACCGAAACCCTTCGGCAACATGGTGGCCAGGTCGGTTTTCCCGGTGGTCGTACCGAGCCGGATGATCGTGATGCGCTGGCCGCCGCACTGCGCGAAAGCCAGGAAGAAATCGCATTGGCGCCGACGCAGGTGCAGGCACTGGGTTATCTCGATCCGTTCGTGACCATCACCGGCTACCGGGTAACGCCGGTGGTGGCGGTGATCGATCCGGATTTCGTGGCGGTACCGCAGCCCAGCGAAGTAGCCGAGGTGTTCGAAGTGCCGCTGGACTACCTGATGGCCGCCGACAATCTGCGCCAGGTCGAAATCAACCATCGCGGCCGCGTCCGCCATGTCCTCGAATACGGCTGGCCCGGCCAGCGCATCTGGGGCGCCACTGCGGCCATCCTGTACAACCTGCGTCGCCGCCTGGAGCAAGTGCAATGAAATCGATCGATCCGCCGTGGACCACCCTCGTCGATGTCGCGACCCTGGCTGCGGCCCTGGGCGACGGAGTACGCGTGATCGATGCCCGCGCGACCGCAAGCACGATCGTACGCGTGGTCGATGCACGTGCATCGCTGGCCGATCCGCAGGCGGGCAATGGCCTCTACGCACAGGGACACATTCCCGGTGCGGTGCATGCCGATCTCAATCGCGACCTGTCCGACCTGACGCGGGTCGGCCATGGGCGCCATCCGTTGCCGGACAGCGATGCGTTCGCCACGCGGCTGGGGCAATGGGGCATCGCCACCGACACGCAGGTGGTGGTCTATGACGGCAGCGATGGCAGCATGGCCGCTGCGCGACTGTGGTGGCTGCTGCGCCTGATCGGGCACACGAAGGTCGCCGTCCTCGATGGTGGGATCGCCGCGTGGCAGGCCGCCGGCCAGCCGCTGGCGACCGGCAGCAGCGAGGTCACGGCGTTGCCGGTATATCCGGGGCGTTTCGATACCAGCCAGATTGCCAGCGCGGACGAGATCGAATCGCGGCTCAAGCATGCATCCGGCTGGCTGGTCGATGCCCGCGCAGGCGAGCGTTTCCGCGGTGAGGTGGAACCGCTGGATCCCGTCGCCGGCCATGTGCCGGGGGCGGTCAATCGACCGTTCGCATTGAACGTGCTGGACGGCCGACTGCGCGACGCACAGGAACTGCGCGCCGAACTGCAGGGCGTGATCGGCAACCAGGACCCCCAGCGCGTGGTGCTGATGTGCGGCTCGGGCGTGACCGCCTGCCATCTGCTGCTGGCGATGGAAAGTGCGGGCCTGTCCGGCGCGCGCATCTATGCCGATTCCTGGAGTGGCTGGGTCAGCGACAGCAGCCGCCCGGTGGCGACCGGCGTTTGAGCCGTCGTCCTGCATGGCCTACGATTCTTTCGTCTACGCAATACACGCAGGGCGCGGATCCACCGGTCGGGGGAAGCTGTGAAAGCGGAGCATGTCCAGTGCTCGGTTCAAATCTGTAACCGCCGCCATATCCTCGGCGTTGGCGGTGCATCGCTGTA
>NZ_QAIJ01000319.1:41259-44736 GCF_003060985.1 Stenotrophomonas sp. HMWF023 | reverse complement strand
GTCCCAGCCCGGGCGCGGGGCGAAGCGGTCACCGTGACGCTGCTGCAACGCCTTCAGGCGCTCCACGATGGCATCGGCACCGACTGCGCGGATGTGCTGGATCGGACCGCCGCGGAACGGTGCGAAACCGGTACCGAAGATCACGCCCGCATCCAGCAGGTCCGCATCGGCCACCACGCCTTCGTGCAGGCACGCCACTGCCTCGTTCAACAGCGGCAGGATCAGGCGATCTTCCAGGTCGGCAGGCGCCTGGTAGTCGCGTGCTACGTCCGGCTTCTTGGCCCGGCCGTTTTCCCAGGTATAGATGCCCTGGCCATCCTTCTTGCCGCGCTTGTCCGGTTCCACCGTCTGCAGCGCCGCAGGAATCTGCAGGCCCAGGAACGGTGCCAGTTCCTTGCCCACGCCAGCGGCCACGTCCAGACCCACGGTGTCGATCAGTTCGATCGGGCCCATCGGCATGCCGAACTTCACGGCCGCCTTGTCGATCACCGGCCCCGGAATGCCTTCGGCGTATGCGGTGGCCGCTTCCAGCATGTACGGGAACAGCACGCGGTTGACCAGGAAGCCAGGGGTGCCGGCCACCGGCACCGGGAACTTGCCCAGCGCCTTGCAGAAGGCCGCCAGGCGGCGCTCGGTCTCAGGCGCCATGCCGTCATGGTGGATGATCTCCACCAGCGGCATCTGTGCCACCGGGTTGAAGTAATGCAGGCCGGCGAACTGCGCCGGACGCTGGATGTGATCGCGCAGTTCCACCAGCGGAATCGACGAAGTGTTGGTGGTCAGCAACGCGTCGAGCTTCATCTTCGGCTCCAGCGTCTGGTACAGCGCACGCTTGGCTTCCGGGTTCTCGATGATCGCCTCGATGACCAGATCGGCCTGCGCCACGCCGTTGCCTTCCAGATCGGCACGCAGGCGCGCGGCGACGGCCGGGCGCTTGCTCTCGTCGCGCACCTTCTTGGCAAACAGCGCCTGCGCGCGTTCCATGGCCGGGTCGATGAAACGCTGCTCGCGGTCCTGCAGGGTCACGTCGAAGCCCTTGTAGGCCGCCCACGCGGCGATGTCGCCGCCCATCACGCCGGCACCGACCACGTGCACGTGGCGGATGCCGGAATCACCACCGCCCAGGCCCTTCAGGCGTTCGGTGAGGAAGAAGATGCGGATCAGGTTGCGTGCGGTCGGTGTGCTGGCCAGCTTCACCACCGCGCGTCGTTCGGCATCCAGGCGTGCCTGCACCGGCTTGCCGCCGCTGCGCTGCCAGGTGCTGATCAACGCATACGGCGCCGGGTACTGGTCCTTCTTCGCCTTGCGCGCGACCTGTTTGACCATCTGCGGTGCCAGCAGCTGGCGTGCAAGCCAGGTATTGGTCGCCCACGCCGTCGCACGCTGCTTGAACGGGCGGGTGGTGCCGGACAAGGCCAGCGCCACGGCGGTATCGAGCACGACGGCCGGTGCCACCACCTTGTCGACCAGGCCGATGCCGCGTGCGGCCGAGGCCGACAGCGTGCGTCCGGTCAGCATCATGTCCATCGCAGCGGGCGCGCCGACCAGCTGCGGCAGGCGCGCGCTGCCACCCCAGCCCGGGAAGATGCCCAGCTGGGTTTCCGGCAGGCCGATGCGGGTGGAGCTGTCATTGGACGCGACGCGATAGCGGCAGGCCAGGGCCAGCTCGGTGCCGCCGCCCAGGCAATGGCCATGGATGGCGGCCACGGTCGGGCAGGGCAGTTCGGCCAGCTTCTGGTAGGTCGACTGGCCACGGCGGATGGCATCGTTGACGGTGCCGCGGCGATCGAATTCCTGGAATTCCTTCAGGTCGGCGCCGGCGATGAAGCCTGCCTTCTTGATCGACTGGATCACCACGCCCTTGGGCGGGTCCATGGCGATGCGCTCAAGCAGATCGCCCAGCTCCAGCAGGACATCCTGCGACATTGCGTTGACACTGCTGTCCTGACGATCAAGGGAGAGGACCACCACGCCATCGTCGCGGATCTCGGGGTGCCAGTGGCTGAAGCGGAGACCATCGAAGCTTGAGAGCATGGACGTTCCATCCGGTTGTGTATGGAGAAGGGGGCTATGATCCAGAGGTTGTTTCCCCCGCGTCAAATCCCAATAGCAGGGGTGTGGCGCCCCGGATCGCAGGCCTTGGACCGGAACGTTAACGGAACGGTGGTTAAAAGCTGGTGCGGCGCCAGGTGATCGGCGACTGAACTTTTCCCGGGATTGGCAGTCTCATTGCCCGACGTCGGTTGGGCTGACAGGAGTGCGGCCCCTCATGGCCGATGTTGATACACCACAGGAGCTGGATCTGGAACTGGTCCGGCGCGTGCAGCACGGCGAGAGTGCCGCCTTCGATGTCCTGGTGCGCAAGTACCAGCATCGGGTCGTGGCCCTGGTCGGTCGCTACATCGCCGACTGGAGTGAATGTCAGGACGTGGCCCAGGACACTTTCATCCGTGCTTACCGTGCGATTGGAAGCTTCCGTGGCGACGCCCAGTTCTCAACCTGGTTGCATCGGATCGCCGTGAATACCGCCAAAAATCATCTGGCTTCGCACAATCGCCGCCCGCCGACCGATGACATCGACATCGGTGACGCCGAGCAGTTCGACAGCGGCACACGCCTGCGCGACACCGACACGCCGGAGCGCGAGTTGATGCGCCAGGAGCTGGAACAGACGGTGATGAAGGCCGTCAACGCGCTGCCGGAAGAACTCCGGTCAGCGATCACCCTGCGCGAGGTGGAAGGCCTGAGCTACGAGGAAATCGCGCAGAAGATGGGGTGCCCGATCGGCACCGTGCGTTCACGGATCTTCCGGGCGCGCGAGGCGATCGACACCGAACTCCGGCCGCTGTTGGACATCGGCAGTGCCACCCGCGAGAAGAGCCGTATATGACCCGCATTCCGAACAACGAATCGCACAACCACCAGTCTCCCGCCGGGCAACGCCTGGACGAACGCCATCGCCAGCAGCTGTCGGCGCTGGTCGACGGCGAGCTGGGGGCAGACGAGGCGCGCTTCCTGGTGCGCCGCATGGAACATGATCCGGAACTGGCTGGCTGCCAGGAACGCTGGCAGCTGCTGGGTGACGTCATGCGTGGCCAGGCGTCACTGCTGGCACCGGCCGGTTTCAGTGCCGCCGTGGCTGCCGCCATCGCCGCCGAGCCTGCGCCGCAGGCCGAGCCGAAGCGTCAGGCCCGCCGTAGTGGTTGGCGTGCCTGGGGTGGCGGCGCACTGGCGGCTTCGGTTGCCGCCGTGGCGCTGTTCGTAGGCCGCGAAAAGCTGCAGGAGGCGCCGCCCGTCGATGTCTCCGCACCGCAGGTGATCGCCAGCCAGGCGCAGTTGCCGCCGGCATCCGGGCAACCCGCTGCTGTCACCGAGGCATCGGTGGACACCGCCGCGATGGCCGTGGCCAGCGTGCCGGCGATGGCCATGGCAGCGGCCAGCCGTCGCCAGGACGCGCGCCGCGCCAGCGCCACCCGC
>NZ_QAIJ01000319.1:34895-41249 GCF_003060985.1 Stenotrophomonas sp. HMWF023 | reverse complement strand
GTCGGTAGCCTGCAAGCACGGCCGTGGCCGCGCTCCAGCCTGGCGCCCGCCGCCGGTGGCGCCCTCAACGCCAGTTTCCCGGCCCATGCCGGTGGCACCGCGTTCTATCCGTTCGAGCCACGCCTGCAGGACGACCTGCCGGCGTCGCAACGCCCGCGCGACTGAGCCGGGTACCTTCCCACGCCCCGCCGTCGGCGGGGCGCATCTTTCCCTTTCCATCCGACCCGGAGGTTGCCGTCCGATGACTCCCCGACTCCGCACACATGCCATTGGCCTGTTCGCCCTGACCCTGCCGCTGGTGGCCTGTGCCCAACCGGCGGCGCCTGCCGCCCAGCCGCAGGCCGCAGCCGCAGCCGCTGCTGCGGCGCCGCGCGCACCGGCGCAACCGCTGGTCAGTGGCCTGCCTGATTTCACCAACCTGGTTGAACAGGTCGGCCCTGGCGTGGTCAACGTCGACACCACCATCGTCCGCAGCAACCGCCAGGCACGGGGCGGCATGGGCCCGGGTGATGACGAGATGCCCGAGTTCTTCCGCCGCTTCTTCGGCCCGGATTTCCCGATGCCGGGGCAGGGACCCGGCGGCCAGGACGGCGGACCCAGCATCAAGGGCCGCGGCATGGGCTCGGGTTTCATCATTTCGCCTGACGGCTACGTGCTGACCAATTACCACGTGGTCGCCGACGCCAGCGATGTGAAGGTCAAGCTCGGCGACAGCCGCGAGTTCACCGCGAAGGTGGTGGGCAGCGACCAGCAGTACGACGTGGCCCTGCTCAAGATCGACGGCAAGAACCTGCCGACCGTGCGCGTGGGTGATTCCAATACCCTCAAGCCCGGTCAGTGGGTTGTCGCAATCGGCTCGCCGTTTGGCCTTGATCATTCGGTCACCGCTGGCGTGGTCAGTGCCCTCGGCCGCAACACCGGGGGGCCGGACCAGCGCTATGTGCCGTTCATCCAGACCGACGTGGCGATCAACCAGGGCAATTCCGGCGGTCCGCTGCTCAACACCCGCGGTGAAGTGGTCGGCATCAATTCGCAGATCTTCTCGGCCTCCGGCGGCTACATGGGCATCAGCTTCGCGATCCCGATCGACCTGGCGATGAACGCGGTCGAGCAGATCAAAAAGAGCGGCAAGGTCACCCGTGGCCAGCTGGGTGCGGTGGTCGAGCCGATTGATTCATTGAAGGCGCAAGGCCTGGGCCTGCCCGACAGCCGCGGCGCGCTGGTCAACCAGATCGTGCCGAACAGTGCCGCGGCCAAGGCCGGGGTCAAGATCGGTGACGTGATCCGCACGGTTAACGGTGCGCAGGTCAACAGCTGGTCCGACCTGCCGCCGCTGATCGGTGCGATGGCGCCGGGCAGCCGGGTCACCCTGGGCGTGATCCGCGACGGCAAGCCGCGTGACCTGAGCGCGACCCTGACTGCCCTGGCCGAGGATGCGCAGGGCAATGCCCGCAGCCCGTCCGCAGGCAATGACACGGCCGCTCCGCAGACCGGCGCCAATGCCCTGCTGGGGCTGGAGGTTGCCGACCTGACCGCGCCGCAGCGCAAGCAGCTGGGTCTTGAGGCGGGCGAAGGTGTCCGCATCACCGCAGTGAAGGGCGAAGGCGCCCGTGATGCCGGCCTGTCCGGCGGCATGGTGATCCTGCAGGTGGCCAGCGCCCCGGTCGGCAGCGTGGAAAGCCTGAACCGTGCACTGTCCGGGTACAAGAAGGGCGATGTGGTCATGCTGCTGGTCCGTACCGGCAGCGGCAACAGTGCCTTTGTGGCGGTCAAGGCCGGCCCGTAAGAATGGATGGCCGTCTTCACGGCGGCCCTTGTGGTATCCCCGAAGCCCCGCCCTGGCGGGGCTTCGGCCATTCCGGGGCTTGCCCGGACAGGTCAACCACGCGGCCACCCTCCGGGCGTGCGATAATCGACCGTTACCCTGACGACGCCGCGCGCCGCCGCCACCTCTCTATGTCCTCTGATTCGATGCGGAACATCCGCAACTTCTCCATCATCGCCCACGTCGACCACGGCAAGTCCACGCTGGCCGACCGCATCATCCAGCTCTGTGGCGGCCTCCAGGCGCGCGAGATGGAAGCGCAGGTGCTCGACTCCAATCCGATCGAGCGTGAGCGTGGCATCACCATCAAGGCGCAGTCGGTGTCGCTGCCGTACGTGGCGAAGGACGGCCAGACCTACCATCTGAACTTCATCGACACCCCCGGCCACGTCGACTTCTCCTATGAAGTCAGCCGCTCGCTGGCCGCCTGCGAGGGCGCGCTGCTGGTGGTCGATGCAGCCCAGGGCGTGGAAGCGCAGTCGGTGGCCAACTGCTACACCGCAGTGGAGCAGGGGCTGGAAGTGGTGCCGGTGATCAACAAGATCGACCTGCCCACCGCCGATATCGAGCGTGCCAAGGCCGAGATCGAGGCCGTGATCGGCATCGATGCCAGCGACGCAGTCCCGGTCAGTGCCAAGACCGGACTGAACGTGGTCGACGTGCTGGAAGCGATCGTGCATCGCATTCCGCCGCCGGTGCCGCGTGATACCGACAAGCTGCAGGCGCTGATCATCGACTCGTGGTTCGACAACTACCTGGGCGTGGTCTCGCTGGTGCGCGTGATGCAGGGCGAGATCAAGGCCGGCGACAAGCTGCAGGTGATGTCCACCGGCCGCAACCACCAGGTCGACAACGTCGGTGTGTTCACCCCGAAGCGCAAGGTGCTGCCGGCACTCCGTGCGGGCGAAGTGGGCTGGGTCACTGCCAGCATCAAGGACGTGCATGGCGCGCCCGTCGGTGACACCCTCACCCTCGCTGCCGACCCCGCGGCGAAGCCGCTGCCGGGCTTCCAGGAAATGCAGCCGCGCGTGTTCGCCGGCCTGTTCCCGGTCGATGCTGAAGACTACCCGGACCTGCGCGAAGCGCTGGACAAGCTGCGCCTGAACGATGCCGCGCTGCGCTTTGAGCCGGAAAGTTCCGAAGCGATGGGCTTCGGTTTCCGCTGCGGCTTCCTCGGCATGCTGCACATGGAAATCGTGCAGGAACGCCTGGAACGCGAATACAACCTGGACCTGATCAGCACCGCGCCGACGGTGGTGTATGAAGTCCTGAAGACCGACGGCACGATCATCAACATGGACAACCCGGCCAAGCTGCCGCCGTTGAACCATGTGCAGGAGATCCGCGAGCCGATCATCCGCGCCAACGTGCTCACCCCCGAGGAGTACATCGGCAACATCATCAAGCTGTGCGAAGAAAAGCGCGGCAGCCAGATCGGCATCAACTACCTGGGCAGCCAGGTGCAGATCAGCTACGAGCTGCCGATGGCCGAAGTGGTGCTGGACTTCTTCGACAAGCTGAAGTCGGTCAGCCGTGGCTATGCCTCGCTGGACTACCACTTCGTACGTTTCGATGCCGGCCCGTTCGTGCGCGTGGACGTGCTGATCAATGGTGACAAGGTCGATGCGCTTTCGCTGATCGTGCACCGCAGCCATGCCGATCGTCGTGGCCGCGAGCTGTGCGAGAAGATGAAGGACCTGATCCCGCGCCAGCAGTTCGACGTCGCCATCCAGGCGGCTGTCGGCTCGCAGATCATCTCGCGCACCACGGTCAAGGCCATGCGCAAGAACGTTCTGGCCAAGTGCTATGGTGGCGACGTTTCGCGCAAGAAGAAGCTTCTGGAAAAGCAGAAGGAAGGCAAGAAGCGCATGAAGCAGGTCGGCCGCGTGGAAATTCCGCAGGAAGCCTTCCTGGCCGTGCTGCAGATGGACAACAAATAAGCCCCGAAACCGGCCTTCGGGCCGATCGTCCGGTGACGTTGCAAAGGACCCTGAATGAAACTGTTTGAGATCCTCCTGGTCGTGCTGACCCTGGCCTCCGGCCTGATCCTGCTGGCCGACAAGCTGTACCTGGCCAAGCGTCGCGCCCAGCGCGCCGGCCTGCTCGACACCGAGCCGGTGCTGGTGGACTACTCGCGTGCGTTCTTCCCGGTGCTGGCGATCGTCTTGATCGTTCGCAGCTTCATCGCCGAGCCGTACAAGATCCCGTCCAGCTCGATGATGCCGAACCTGCTGATCGGCGATTTCATCCTGGTCAACAAGTTCTCCTATGGCCTGCGCCTGCCGATCACCAATACCCGCTTCGTGCCGGTCGGTGATCCGGCCCGCGGCGACGTGGTGGTGTTCCACTTCCCGGGCCATGGCGACAACGATCCGGCCAAGGGTGAGAACTTCATCAAGCGCGTGATCGGCGTGCCGGGCGACACCATCGTGTTCGAAGGCGACGGCGTGATCCTCAACGGCGAACCGCTGAAGTACGACAACAAGGGCATCTACGCCGGCCACAAGGGCCAGGGCGAGGGCGCCAACCTGCTGGTCGAGCACCTGCCGGGCCGTACCCACACCGTGCTGGAGACCGACTATCCGCGTGGCCAGGGCCAGTGGACCGTACCGGCCGGCAAGTACCTGGTGATGGGCGACAATCGCGACAACAGCGACGACGGTCGTTTCTGGGGCCTGCTGCCGGAAGAGAACCTGCGCGGCAAGGCGTTCCTGATCTGGCTGAACTGCCAGGGCTGGTTCTGCAAGGACGGCTTCGAACCGTCGCGGATCGGCTCGAGCATCAACTGACTTCACATCCACTCGCGTATCTGGGGAGAACGCAATGAAGACGATGAACACGCAGCGCGGCATGACTCTGACTTCGTTCCTGGTAGTCCTGATCGTGGTTGGTTTCTTCCTTTACGTCGGCATGAAGCTGTTCCCGATGTACCAGGAGTATTACGCGGTGCGCTCGGCGATGAAGAGCCTGGCCAAGGAACCCGGCATCGGCAGCATGGCGCCGGCCAACATCCAGGACCTGTTCTTCAAGCGGCTGTACATCAACTACTCGGACAACGTGAAGCCGGCCAACGTCAAGTTCGACCGTCGCGACAATGGCTGGACCCTCAAGGTCAACTACGAAGTGCGCCGCCAACTGGTCGGCAACCTGGATGTGGTTGGCAAATTCGATTCTTCCCAGGACCTGACCCGTAGCGGTGCCGAATAAATCTTTCCAACGTGAAGACCTGATCGGTCACACCTTCCGCGATCCAGGCCTGCTCAAGCAGGCGCTGACCCATCGCAGTGCCGGCGCGCCGCATAACGAGCGGCTGGAGTTCCTCGGCGACAGCATCGTCAACATGATGGTCGCCGAGGCGTTGTACCTGCGCTGGCCCAAGGCAGACGAAGGCGCGATGACCCGCGCCCGCGCCGAGCTGGTGCGCGAAGGCGCGCTGGCGGTGATCGCGCGGACCCTGCAGCTGGGTGACCGGCTGACGATGGGGCCTGGCGAAATGAAGTCCGGCGGCCATCGCCGCGACTCGACCCTTGCCGATGCATTCGAGGCCGTGGTCGCGGCGATCTACCTGGATGTGGGCTTTGAAGCCTGCCGGGCGCTGGTCCTGCCCTGGTTTGCCGCCTCGATGGAGGCGCTGCCGGCCACCGGGCGACCGGAGAAGGACCCCAAGACCCGCCTGCAGGAATGGCTGCAGGGCCGACAGAAGGCGTTGCCTCAGTACGAACTGGTGTCAGAATCCGGTGACGACCACGCCAAACACTTCCGGGTACGCTGCAACGTAGCCGACCCCGCCGCCAGCACCGAGGGCGAAGGCTCCTCGCGGCGGATTGCCGAACAACAAGCGGCTGCGGCCGTCCTTGAACAACTGGATTCCAAGTGAGCGAACAAACTCCCCATCATTGCGGCAGCGTGGCCGTCATCGGCCGCCCGAACGTGGGCAAATCGACCCTGACCAATGCGTTGGTCGGGGCCAAGGTCAGCATCGTGTCCAACCGGCCGCAGACCACCCGTCACCGCCTGCTGGGCATCGCCACCTACCCGGAAGGGCAGCTGGTACTGGTCGACACGCCCGGTCTGCACAAGGTGCAGAAGCGGGCGATGAACCGGGTCATGAACCGCGCCGCCCGCGGTTCGCTGGAAGGCGTCGACGCCGGCCTGCTGGTGATCGAAGCCGGACGCTGGGACGAAGAGGACAGCCTGGCCTTCAACGTGCTGCGCGACGCCGGTGTCCCGGTGGTGCTGGTGGTCAACAAGATCGACCGCATGAAGGACAAGGGCGCACTGCTGCCGTTCCTGCAGGAAGTGACCGCCGGCCGTGACTTCTCGTCGGTGCATCCGATTTCGGCGCAGAAGCGCAACGGCCTGGAAGCCCTGGTCCGTGATGTGCTGGCGCTGTTGCCGGAAGCCCCGCCGATGTTCGGCGAAGACGAAATCACCGACCGCAGCCAGCGCTTCCTGGCCGGCGAACTGGTGCGTGAACAGCTGATGCGCCAGTTGGGCGAAGAGCTGCCGTACGCCACCACGGTGGAGAT
>NZ_QAIJ01000319.1:33900-34885 GCF_003060985.1 Stenotrophomonas sp. HMWF023 | reverse complement strand
GCGTCTGTTCGGTGCCAAGGTGTTCCTGGAAACCTGGGTGCGCGTGCGTGAGGGCTGGTCCGATGACGAGGCCGCGCTGACGGCCTTCGGCTACGAATAAGCCGCGACGGTCGCTTCGATGCTGATCGAGGACGACACCGGCTTCGTGCTGCATGCGCGGGCCTATCGCGAGACCAGTCTGCTGGTCGAGGTATTGAGCGCCGAGCACGGCCGGATCGGCCTGCTCGCGCGTGGCGTTTCCACCGCCAAGGGCCAGGTGCTGCGAGCGGCCCTGCAGCCTCTGCAGTGGATCCGCTTCAGCGCGCTGCAGCGTGGCGAACTGGCCCAGCTGCGCGGTGCTGAAGCGCTGGATGTGGCGCCGCGCCTGCTCGGCCAGGCCATGCTGGCCGGGTTCTATCTCAGTGAACTGACCCTGCGCCTGGCACCGCGCCAGGATCCGCTGCCGGAGCTGTACCTGGCCTACGGCGAAGCGCGTGCGCGCCTGGCCGTGGGTGCCGGACTGGCCTGGACCCTGCGCCGGTTCGAACGTGAGCTGCTGGCGGCGCTGGGCGTGGGTTTCGATCTGGAGACCGACAGCGATGGCCAGCCGATCGACCCGGCGGCGCGCTATGAACTGGACCCGCAGGAAGGACCGCAGCGCCTGCTCAGTGAGCGTGGCGGCGAGCGTCGCGAGGCGGCTACGGGTTCAGCACTGTTGGCCCTGGCAGCCGACGACGAGCCGGACGCCGCCGATCTGGCCAGCCTGCGCCTGCCGATGCGGCGGGTGCTGGCTCATCACCTTGGCGCACGCGGCCTGAAATCGTGGGAGATGCTGGAGCAGCTCGCGCCCAGGCGCTGAGAGTGATGTGCCCGGCAGGGCTGCGCCCTGCACCTGCCGAATCAACAGCAACAGCAACAGCAACAGCAACGGCAACGGCAACGGCAACGGCCGAAGCAACGGCAACAGCAACAGCTGCATTCCGTGGGATGGCGGGGTGGGTCCGGT
>NZ_QAIJ01000319.1:33639-33890 GCF_003060985.1 Stenotrophomonas sp. HMWF023 | reverse complement strand
CTGCAAGTACGTCCCTGTAAGCTCGGTCGCCGCATCCATGCGGCTCACGCCCCGCAACCGGACCCACCCCGCCTTCGACAGATCTCCGCGATCTGTCGGAATGGCATGGCCTGTTCTTGGTGGGTGTCGACCTTGGTCGACACGGTAGATCCACGCCATGCGTGGATGCTCTTCGTTCAATTCTCGAAATATTCGATTTCGATGGAGATTCATCCACGCATGGCGTGGATCTACCAGCCACCGGGAAACTG
>NZ_QAIJ01000319.1:20560-33629 GCF_003060985.1 Stenotrophomonas sp. HMWF023 | reverse complement strand
GGTTTACGGCGTGTCCTGCCAACCCATGCCGCCCCGCCATCCCGCAGGAAGCCGCTTTGGCTGTTGCCGTTGCTCCGGCTGTTGCCTCTGCAGGTGCCGGGCGCAGCCCGGCCGAACCCCTCAGTGCAGCAGAGCAGCTACGGCGGCGCGGAACACCGCCTGTGCCTGCCCCGATTCGGGCGTGTGATGCAGCTGCCGCACCGCGCGTGCCAGTCGCGCTGCACCCACGAACCCGCAGCTGGCCTGCAACCGGTGCAACTGGCTGCGCAGCTGGCGCTCGTCGTGCTGGTCCACGGCCTGTTCGACCGCGTCGCGCACGCCCGGCAGTTCAGCCAGGAACAACTCGCGCAGGGCGATCAGGTGGTTGCGCTGGCCATTGAGCGCGGCCAGGGCGGCGGTTTCGTCCCAGTCCTCCAACGCCAGCTCGACCGCCGCAGGCGGCACCGTGGAACCGCCAGGGCTGTTGACCAGCGCACGACGGACCGCCTTCAGCAGCTGGTCGCGGCCCAGCGGCTTGACCAGGGTGTCG
Organism: Stenotrophomonas sp. HMWF023; assembly: GCF_003060985.1. Taxonomy (NCBI): domain Bacteria; kingdom Pseudomonadati; phylum Pseudomonadota; class Gammaproteobacteria; order Lysobacterales; family Lysobacteraceae; genus Stenotrophomonas; species Stenotrophomonas sp. HMWF023. The sequence continues at coordinate 33,100 of NZ_QAIJ01000319.1, read as the reverse complement.
CTGAAGCCGGCCTCGCGCAGGCGTGCGTGAATGGCGACATCGCCGTCGGCGGTATGCGCCAGCGCCGGGGTGTCCGGGTGCGAGCGGCGCAGCTCGTGCAGCAACTGGGCACCATTGCCATCGGGCAGGTTGACGTCGATCAGCCACAGATCGTGGGCACCGGGCTCGGCGCGCGCCAAGGCGCTGGCCAGTGAGTCGGCGGTGTCCACATCTGCTGGTAACGTTTCCAACGCCGCTTTGAAAAAACCGCGGCTGATGATGTCGTCCTCGACAAGCAGGAAGCGGGGTCGACTGGCCCGCGGGGTCATCTGCATCAGGGCTGCCTCCATGTCAGCTGGGGTCAATCATCAAGCACGGCGGCGGCGGGCGCAAGCGGCCAGCGGCCCCGCCGGTCAGGATCTGCGACAATACGGCCCCACTTTTGCCCGCAGCCTGTTGCCACGTGGCCCGATCCCGCTCCCGCATCGACCGTACTCCCTTCCAGACCGAGATCCTCGACCTCAGCCATGATGGTCGCGGTGTTGCCCGCCGTGAAGGCGAGGGCGGCAAGGTCACCTTCATCAGCGGTGCCCTGCCGGGCGAAGTGGTGATGGCCGAACAGACCGCCCGCAGCCGCCACTTCGATGAGGCGCGCACGGTGCAGGTGCTGCAGGCCTCGCCGCAGCGGGTCACCCCCAAGTGCCCGCATTTCGGCACCTGCGCCGGCTGCGTGCTGCAGCACCTGGATGAAGACCAGCAGATCGTCGCCAAGCAGCGCGTGCTGATGGACAACCTGGAGCGCATCGGCCATGTGAAGCCGGGCACCGTGCTGCCGCCGCTGGTCGGCGACAGCTGGGGCTACCGCCGCAAGGGCCGGTTCTCGGTGCGCCGGGTCGAGAAGAAGGACAAGACCCTGGTCGGCTTCCGCGAGCAGGACCCGCGCTTCGTCGCGGACCTGAAGCAGTGCCTGACCGTGATCCCGGAAATCGGCACCAAGGTGGAGGTGCTGTCGACCTTCATCGAATCCCTGGACGGCAAACGCGACATCCCGCAGATCGAGTTCATCGCCGGTGACCAGGCGGTGGTGCTGACTGTGCGCCACATGCAGCCGCTGAGTGACGCTGATCGCGCTGCCTGGGCGGCCTTTGGCCAGCAGCAGGGCTTTGTCATCTACCTGCAGTCGGGCGGCGTGGATACCGTGCAGCCGCTGGACGGGCAGGGCGTGGCGCTGTCATTCCGGCTGGCGCCGTGGGATGTCGAACTGGCGTTCCGTCCGCTGGATTTCATCCAGGTCAATGCCAAGCTCAACGAGAAGATGATCGCCCACGCGTTGGACCTGCTCGAACCGGGTGCCGACGAGCGCGTGCTGGACCTGTTCTGTGGCCTGGGCAACTTCACCCTGCCGCTGGCACGCAAGGTGCGTGAAGTGGTGGGCGTGGAAGGTGATGCCGGGCTGGTGGCGCGTGCGCGCGAGAACGCCGAGCGCAACGGACTGGCCAACGCGCAGTTCTACAGCGCCGACCTGACCCAGGACCAGCGCAGCACGCCGTGGATGCGCCAGGGCTTCGACAAGCTGCTGTTGGATCCGCCGCGTTCCGGTGCCATCGAAGTGCTGCAGCAGCTGCCGTTGAAGCAGTTCAAGCGCATCGTCTACGTCAGCTGCCATCCGGGCTCGCTGGCCCGCGATGCAGGTTACCTGGTCAACGAACAGGGCTTCACCCTGGTCAGCGCCGGTGCGATGGACATGTTCCCGCATACCGCGCACGTGGAAAGCATCGCGGTGTTCGAAAAGCGTTGATGAATGCAGCGCCGGGGTCTACCCGGCGCCTGCCCTGCCGCTTGCACGCAGGCAACGCGGTCAGTCGCCCGGGGCGTTCTGCCACTGGCCTTCCACGCGCACGAAGGCCATGGACTGCTCGCCGTGCTCGTTGCCGTCGCCCGCGCGCACCGTGCATTCGATGACGGCCTTGTCGCTGGCGACGTCGCAGCTCCTCACGTCCTGCACCTGCAGGGTGCTGGCCGCCTGCTCGTAGTGCGTGCGCAGGGCGGGGTCGGCCTGCTGCTGCGCCTGTGCGGCGATCCGTTCCCGCAGCAGGGCCTGCACCCGATCCTTCGGCGGCGCCGGAACCGGGACATCGCGCTGGTCAGGCAGGGTCCACACGCCGCTCACCAGGGCCAGCCGCAGCAGCTGCGGTCGCGAATTGATGCCTGCGCTGGCGGTGGCGATGCAATCGACGGCGTCACCGGCCTCGGCGGCTGCGCAGCTGTCCAGCGCCTGCAGGCGGGGCCGGAAGGTCTCGGCAACCAAGCGGCTGCTGTCACTGGCGGGCCGATCGGCAATGGCCTGATCGAACATCCGGTCCATCGCGGCCTGTGCCTGCTGCAGCGATGGCATCGCCGTTGATGCGGCATTGGCGGCCACACACGGCAGCAGTGCCGACAGCGCAAGACAGCGGCGAAGACGACGGGAAAGTGTCATGCGCGACCATTCCTTGGTTGGGGGCCGCGCAGTGTAGTCGTGCCTGTCGCCGCGCCGATAGGCAGCGTCTGGCGTGAGCCGCATACTGTGCCCATGGGCATTGAAATCGAACGCAAATTCCTCGTCACCCATGATGGGTGGCGCACCGCCGCGCACCGGGTCATTCCGATGGCGCAGGGCTACATCAACGATCTGGGCGCGCTCGACCGCGGCACCCAGAACGCCTCGGTGCGGGTCCGCATCGAAGGCGAGAAGGCCGCACTGAACCTGAAGTCGCGAACGCTGGGCCATACCCGGCAGGAGTTCGACTACCCGATCCCGGTGCAGGATGCGCGCGACCTGCTGGCGCTGTGCGTCGGCGGCCTGATCGACAAGCGCCGGCATCTGGTCGAGTACGCCGGCCTGACCTGGGAGGTGGACGAGTTCCTTGGCGACAACGCCGGCCTGGTGGTCGCCGAAGTCGAGCTCGACAGCGCCGGCCAGGCCATCGACCTGCCGGACTGGATCGGCGCTGAGGTGACCGACGACGCGCGCTACTACAACGTGGCGTTGGCCAATAATCCCTATTCACAGTGGTGAAGTAGAGGGGCGTCTTGATCCCAGCTGTGCAGAATGCGACTTAATTCCCTCCGTCCCCTTTTTTCGGGGCGAGCAGGCCACATGTCGCAGGGATGAGAATCGACATCTACTCCGACGTGGTCTGCCCCTGGTGCTGGATCGGCAAGCATCGCTTCCAGCAGGGTGTGCAGTTGCTGGGCGCCGACGCGCCCGAACTCGAGATCCACTGGCAGCCGTTCCAGCTCGATCCGGATGCCGGCGCCACCCCGGTGCCGCTGCGCGAGGCCTATGAGCGCAAGTTCGGCGGTGCCGAGCGCACCGAGCAGATTCTTGGCCAGACCCAGACCACTGCGCGGGCCGAGGGCCTCCCGATGGACTTCGGCCAGGGCCAGGTGCGGGTAACCACGCTGCCGGCGCATCGCCTGCTGTGGCTGGCTGGCCAGCACGGCGTGCAGGAGGCGGTCGGCGAGGCGCTGTTCCGCGCCCATTTCGAGCATGGGCGGAATCTGGCCGACCCGGCGGTGCTGGTCGAAGCTGGTGCCGCGGGTGGTCTGGCTGCAAATGAGATCCAGCAGATGCTGGCCAGCGATCGTGGCCTGGCCGAAGTGGAAGCGGGCCTGGCGCAGGCCCATGCACTGGGTATCTCCTCGGTGCCCACCTTCGTCATCGACGGCCGCTGGGCCGTATCCGGAGCCCAGCCCCCGGAAGCCTTCGCCAACGCGCTGCGCCAGATTGCCGCCGAGCAGGCGGAGGGGCAGGGCGCGCAGGATGCCCCGGATGGCAGCGACGACGCCTGCGGCGCGGACGGCTGCAAGGTCTGACCGGACCGCAGAAGGGGACGGACGGGATCAAGTCGTATTCGGCACCAGTGGGCCGATTGCGCGTTGATCCCCTCCGTCCCCTTTTTTGACCACTGCGCCTGTTGGCCGGTTCTGCGACAATGCGGCACTGCGCCATGCGGGCGCCCGTTGTGGAGATCGACCATGCTGCTGATCGGCGTTGCCGGTACTGAACTGACCGCCCAGGAACGTGACTGGCTGCAGCACGATGCTGTGGCCGGGGTGGTGCTGTTCAAGCGCAACTTCGCTTCGCGGCAGCAGGTGACCGAACTGTCCGCGGCGATCCGCGCTGCCGCACCGCGCCCGCAGTTGATCTGCGTGGACCAGGAAGGGGGGCGCGTGCAGCGCTTCCGCGAGGGCTTCAGCGAGCTGCCGCCGCTGCAGGACATTGGTGTCCAGTACGCCAAGGACCCCGACGCTGCGCTGGCACTTGCCGAGCAGCACGCCTGGCTGATGGCCAGTGAAGTGCGTGCCAGCGGTGTGGACCTGAGCTTCGCGCCGGTGGTCGACCTTGGCCGTGGCAATCGCGCCATCGGCAACCGTGCCTTCAGTGAAGACCCGCAGGTCGTGGCCGCGTTCACCGCCGCCTATGTGCGTGGCATGCACGCGGTCGGCATGGCCGCCACCCTCAAGCATTTCCCCGGCCATGGCACCGTGCTGGAAGACACCCATGTGGATACCGCGATCGATCCGCGTGCGCTGGACGAACTGCGCACACAGGATCTGGTGCCGTTCGCGGCCGGTATTGCCGCCGGCGCCGATGCAGTGATGATGGCGCACGTGATCTACCCGCAGGTCGCGCCGGAACCGGCTGGCTACTCGCCGCGCTGGATCCAGCAGATCCTGCGTGGCGAGCTCGGCTTCCGCGGCGTGGTGTTCTCCGATGACATCGGCATGGCCGCCTCGCACAGCGCCGGTGGCGTGCCGGCGCGCGTGCACGCGCACCTGGATGCCGGCTGCGATGTGGTGCTGGTCTGCCACCCGGAACTGGTCGATGAAGCCCTGCACGCGGTGCAGGGACGCTCCCTCAATACCGCTGCGCTGCTGGGCCTGCTTGGCCGCGGCGCGCTTGGCTGGGATGGCCTGCTGGCCGATGCCCGCCATGGCGACACCCAATCCCGTCTGCTTCAAACCCTTGGAAGAACCGTCTGATGCCGAACCTCACCATTTCCCAGGCCCTGGCCCAAGCTGACCTGCTGGTCGACCGTCCCACCATCGACAAGGCCATTGCCGGCATCGCCGACGCCATCGCGCGCGATTACCAGGGCGAGGTGCCGCTGTTCCTGTCGATCATGCACGGTGCGCTGCCGTTCGCAGGCCAGCTGGCATTGGAGCTGGGCGCGCGTGGCCAGGACGTGCAGTTCGATTACCTGCACGCCACCCGTTACCGCGGCGAGACCACCGGTGGCGACCTGGTGTGGAAGCACAAGCCGGCCACCGCACTGTTCGGCCGCCGCGTGCTGCTGGTCGATGACATCCTCGACGAGGGTTACACCCTGCAGGGCGTGCGCACCTGGTGCCTGGAGCAGGGCGCGACCGACGTGCGCATTGCCGCGATGACCGTGAAGAAGCACGATCGCGCGCTGCCGGACGTCACCGCCGACTACGCCGGCATCGAACTGCCGGATCGCTACGTGTTCGGTTTCGGCATGGACGTCAACGAAACCCTGCGCTGCGTGCCGGCCATCTACGCGATGAAGGAATAACAACGCGGCCGCCTGCGGCCTGCGTTTCCTGCCGCCGGCATCTTCGGGTGCCGGCGTTCTTTTTTCTCTGGAGTGCTTTTCATGCAACAGATCGCCCTGGCCGTGATTGGCGGCACCGGTGTCTACAACCTGGCCAAGCTTGACGACGTGCAGACCCACGAAGTCTCGACCCGTTTCGGACAGCCGTCCGGCCCGGTGCGGGTCGGGACATTGCTCGGTCATCGCGTGGCTTTCCTGGCGCGCCATGGTGAAGGTCATTCGCTGCCGCCGCACAAGATCAACTACCGCGCCAACCTGGCCGCGCTGCAGCAGATCGGCGCGCAACGGGTGCTGGCACTGAATACCGTGGGCGGCATCGGTGACGATTTCGGTCCGCGCGTGCTGGCCTGTCCGGATCAGGTAATCGATTACACCTGGGGCCGGATCAGCACGATCTGCGAAGAAGAAGGCACCGACGTGGTGCACGTCGACTTCGGCCATCCGTACACGCCGATGCTGCGCAGCAAGATCCTGGCGGCGGCGAAGGTGACCGGTGTGAAGGTCCACGATGGCGGTTGCTACGGCGCAACGCAGGGCCCGCGGCTGGAAACCATCGCTGAAATCGCGCGCATGCGCCGCGATGGTTGCGACCTGGTAGGCATGACCGGCATGCCCGAAGCGGCGCTGGCACGCGAGCTGGGGCTGGATTACGCCTGCCTGGCGATCGTTGCCAACTGGGCCGCCGGGTGCGGTGACGGCGAGGAAATCACCATGGCCGAAGTACTGGCCAATGTGCAGGCCGCCAGCAACGGACTTCCGGAACTGGTCGGCGAATTGGCGCGGGGGTGATTGTCTTCGCGTAACAAGCTTTGCATACTCAGCTTGTGCGCGGGTTCAGCGTACACCACCCATTCATTGCATAAGGTCACGCATCACCATGCCGAACGGTACCGTCAAGTGGTTCAACGACGCCAAGGGATTTGGCTTCATCTCGCCGGAGGACGGCAGCGCCGACGTCTTCGCGCACTTCTCCGCGATCAACTCCAAGGGCTTCCGCAGTCTGCAGGAAGGCCAGAAGGTCACCTACGACGTGACCCAGGGCCCGAAGGGCGCCCAGGCCTCGAACATCGTTCCGGCCGAGTGATCCACTCGATAGTGCGTTGAAAACCCCGCTTCGGCGGGGTTTTTTTTTGCGGGCCGTGAACGTGAAGTGCCCTTTCTGCGGGAGCGCCTGTCCTTGCGTGCGAATGTCCCCCGGCGCCGGCCTGCGGCCATCGCCTCCTCCTTTACTTCGCACGCAAGGACAGGCGCTCCCGTTGCGGAATCGCGCGCGCCAGCAGAGGCCATGAAAGCCGAGCGCCGCCACCACTGCAGGCTCTCCTGCGAAGTAAAGGAGGAGGCAGCCGCGCAGAGGCTGCCGGGGGACATTCGCAGGAGAGCCTGCAGTGGTGGCGGAGCCCGATGCACAGCTTCTGCTGGGAAGGCCGCTGATGTACCACCCCTGCGCCGATGGCACAATGCGGGCATGACGGAACGACTGCGCATCGCCGTGATTGGATACGGCACCGCTGGCCAGGCATTGGCCATCCTGCTCACCCGTGATGGCCACGAGGTGGAGATCTTCGAACGCGTGCCGACGCCAGGGCCGGTGGGCGCAGGGTTCCTGCTGCAACCCAGCGGACTGCAGGTGCTGTGGCAGATGGGCCTGCTCGATGCCGTGCGTGGCTACGCCATGCCAGTGCGCCGGCTGTATGGCGATACCCCGTGCGAGCGTGCGGTGATGGACATGGGCTATGACGGCCTGGATGCGCGCCTGCATGGCCTGGGCATGCAGCGGGGCGCATTGTTCTCGGTGCTGGACCAGGCGCGTGAAGGCGCCGGCGAGCTGCATGTGGGTACGACCATTGTCGAGGTCGACCACCAGCAGGGGCGACTGCGCGACAGCGACGGCCGCACGCATGGACCGTTCGATCTGGTGGTTGCCGCCGACGGCGCTGCGTCCACGCTGCGCAACGGTATCGACGGTGGCGCGGCGCTGGATCGGGTGTACCCGTGGGGCGCGCTGTGGTGCCTGTTGCCGGCCGAAGACTGGCCGCACATGCAGCAGCTGCGGCAGCGCTACGTCGCCGCGCGCAAGATGATCGGCCTGCTGCCGGTCGGCACCCGTCCGGGTGACGATACGCCTCGCCTGAGCTTCTTCTGGAGCCTGCCGCGTGCGGATTTCGAGCGCTGGCAGGGCGATGGCATGACGCCCTGGCTGGAAGAACTGCATGCGCTGTGGCCACAGGCGGGCGCGCGCTTCGCCCATCTGCAGGACGCCGGGCAACTGGCGCGGGCGGTGTACCGCGATGCCGTGATGAAGCGTTGGCATCAGGGCCGGCTGGTACTGGTCGGTGATGCAGCACACGCGATGAGCCCGCAGCTGGGGCAGGGCGTGAACATGGCGCTGCTGGATGCGTTGGCACTGCGCGACGCGTTGCGCACCCATGGTGGTGGTGAACCGGCATTGCAGGCCTATCAGGCGCAACGGCGTGCGCATGTAGCGGTCTATCAGCGCTGGAGCCGCTGGCTGACGCCGCTGTTCCAGTCCGATCGCGATGCGTGGGCAAAAGCCCGCGACGTGCTGCTGGGGCCGATGGGACGACTGCCTGGCGGGCGCGGGCACATGCTGCGCGTGCTCAGCGGTACCCAGCACGGGTGGCTGGGCGCGTTGCCGCTCGATCCGGCGTTCATCGACGCGCTGGCCGCCGCGCCCTCGGCCGAACGGAGCGTGGCAATTCCGGCCACCGCGTGAATCTTTCGTCACGTCGATTAACGATTACCTCACCCCGTATATGCGACAAGAGATGAGCACGCGGCAGCCGCGTCGCCCGTTTTCCTTTTCGTGATCGATCATCGCGTGGCCCGGGTGGCGTCGCCGTCGCTGCCTGCTGCGGCCCGGATGTGCCGCACGATGCACGAGGAGGACGCCATGTTGTTCGCGGTCGAGAAGCTGGAATCGGAAATCTGCAAGCTGCGCGGTCTGCTGCGGATGCTGCACGAGGACCAGCCCGACGTACTGGAAGATGTGTTCGAGTTCCATGTCGGCAGTTTGATCAGCCACGCATCACCGGAAAGCCACGACCATATCCGCGCCTGCGCCCACGAGATGCTGGTGGCGATACAGGCCCTGCCGCGCCACGCTGACGAGGAAGCGCCGGAATTCAGCCTGATGCCCCGGATCGTCGCGCGCCCGTCGTAATGCAGGGCAGGCCTCGACGTAGGCCTCAACGAGTCAGCGAACCGGCAGCGGCACCACGCTGTCTTCCACACAGGCGAGCAGCTGTTCGCCCGGTGCCAGTACAGGCACGACACCGGCGGTGAATGCCGAGAACGCCGGCAGAATGGTGATGCCCTGGCGCAGCCAGAACGCGGGGAAGCGTCGAGGCAGTGCCGGCAACGCAACCTGCGGGTGCACATGGCCGGCCAGCACGTGCGCGGAGGCATCGGCCAGCGGCTCGTGCCGCAGCAGGAACGGCCCCAAGCGTGCATCGTCATGCATCTGTACCTGCAGCGCCGCCTTCGGCAGATCACGGTCGTGATTGCCGCGCACCACGTGGATGTCCAGCGCAGCGTGCTGTTCGCGCCAACCGAGCCATTGTTGATACCAGGCCGCGCGATGCGCCGGGCCATGCAGGACGTCGCCGAGGATCCATAGTTGCTGGCACTGGTGCAGGGTCACCATGTCCTGCAGGCGTTGCAGGTCATCGCCGGTACCGCCGGCCGGCAGGGCGATTCCCGAGCGCCGGAACACGTCCGCCTTGCCCAGGTGCAGGTCGGCGATCAACAACGTGCGACGCCCCGGCCACAGCAGCGCCCGACCGCCCAGCAGCAGCATCGACTCACCGCCCAGCTGCAGCGGCAGATCAGCGGCCATGACGGCGCTCCAGCTGCTGCGCCGCACGCTGCACGCGCGTGCGCCAGTCTTCATTGCTGAACTGCCCACGCAGGCGCTCGGCCCACAGCGGAAATGCCAGTGGCGTCAGTGACGATGGCTGCTGCAGCGACAACGAACGTGTGGCGATGCCGGCCAGCACCTGCTGCAGCCCGGGCAGATCCAAGCTGTCGTGCAGCACTTCATGCTCGGCCAGTGCCAACAGCAGATGCTCCGGGTCGTGCTCGCGCAGTACGTCATGCAGCAGTCCGGCGGAGGCCTGCAACTGGCGCAGCGAGCGTGGCATGCCACCGGGCAGGCTGGGCACCAGCAGGCCCGCCACGCGTGCGATGCCGCGGAACTGACGGCGCGCCAGCTCGCCCAGGTTCACCGCTTCGCGCAGGTCCGGCAGCAGATCCTCAGCATCCAGCATCGCCCGCCAGTCCTGTTCCTGCAATTCCACCGGCGTTGCCGGCGCGAGTACCAGACCATGGTCGTTCACCGCATAGCCGATGCTGTTGCGCTGCTGCCGGGTGCAGCGCAGGGCAAGCAGCGCGGCCAACGCTTCGTGCACATGGCGGCCCGCAAAGGGATAGACGAACAGGAACTGGCCCTCGCGTCGGCGCACGTCTTCCACCAGCAGGTGGCCGGGCGATGGCGGCGCAGACAGCTGCGACTGCAAGGCCAGCAGCGGCGCAAGCCAGCGCGACTCCACGCTCTGGTCGGCGCCTGACAGCACCATCTCCAGTTCGCGCCCCAGTGGCATCGACAACGGCAACTGCCCGCCCTGCCAGCGCGGCACCACGCCATCACCACCGCCGTGTGCCACGCGCACGAACGCGGTCATGTCGCGCAGCTGCACCAGCTCCAGCAGTCGTCCTGCAAACTGGAAGCGGTCGCCCCGGCGCAGGCGGCTGGCAAACTGTTCTTCCACCGCGCCCAGGCTGCCGCCACGCAGGAACTGCACGCGCACGCTGCCGTCGCTGCTGATGGTGCCGATCGACAGCCGATGGCGCAGCGCCTGGCGGCGATCGGGCATGCGGTAGATGCCATCGGCATCGCTCACCACCTTGTGGAACTCCGGATACCGGGACAGCGCACGTCCGCCTTGCACGATGAAATCGATCACGGCATTCCATTGCGCGTCTTCCAGCGCGGCGAAGGCATGCGTTCCACGAACCTGTTGCAGCAGTGCAGCGGCGTCGAAGCCGCCAGCCAGCGCGCGACTGACTGCGTGCTGGGCCAATACATCCAGCGACAAGGTGGGAGGACGGCGTGCTTCGATCACCCCGTCATGCAACGCGCGTCGGGCCGCCGCGTACTCGGCCAGTTCCAGCGCGTGGCTGGGAATGCACAGTATCTCGCCGCTGGCGCCGGGCCGATGGCGCGCACGCCCGGCCCGCTGGCGCAGGCGGGCCACGCCCTTCGGACTGCCCAGCTGCAGCACCTGGTCCACTTCCGGAAAGTCCACGCCCAGATCCAGGCTGGACGTGGCCACCACGCACCGCAGCGTGCCGGCACGCAGTCCGTCTTCAACCTGCTGGCGCAGCGTGGCATCCAACGAGCCGTGGTGCAGGGCGAGCGTGCCGGCATCCTCCGGCCACACCGCCGCGAGGGCCTGGTGCCACAGTTCCGCCTGCGCACGTGTGTTGGTGAAGAGCAGGCTGCTGCGCGCGCGGAACACTGCATCGAGCACGCGCGGCAGTTGCGCCAGGCCAAGATGGCCGGCCCACGGAAAGCGTTCGCCGGGTTCGGGCAGCAGGCTGCGGATCGTCACCGGCCGCTGCCGTGCGCCCTCCACGATCGGTGCCAGTGGCTGGTGCGGCAGCAGTACGTCGCGTGCCTGCGGCAGGTTGCCCAATGTTGCCGACAGCCCCCACAGTTGCATCGTGGGCGCTGCCTCACGCAGCAGCGCCAGGTTCAACTGCAGCAGCACGCCGCGCTTGTTGCCCAGCAGTTCGTGCCATTCGTCCACCACCACGCAGCGCAGCTGGCGCATGCGCTCAAGGGTGTCGGGATAGCTGAGCAGCAGCGCCAGCGACTCCGGTGTGGTCACCAGCACGTCGATACGACCTTCGCGGGCCAAGCGCCTGTCGCGGTTGCTGGCATCGCCGCTGCGCAGCCCCACGCGCCAGCCCAGGCCAAGGCCGTCGATCGGTGCCTGCAGTGCGCGTGCGGTATCGCTGGCCAGCGCACGCAGCGGCGTCACCCACAGCACCTGCAGCGGGCGTACCGCGCTGGTGCGACGCGGTTTGGGGGGAGGCTCGAGCATCGCCTGCAGCAAGGGGCCGCCGAACATGGCAAGCGTCTTGCCGCTGCCGGTGGGGGTGTGCAACAGGCCCGATTCGCCGGCCAGGTAGTGTCGCCACATCGCGCGCTGGAAGGGCAGGGGGCGCCAGCCGCGGCTGCCGAACCAGTCGTTCAGGCGCTGCAGCGCTTCACTGCGCTTCATCGCGCCAGCGCCTGCAACTGGGCCAGGTGGTCGGCTTCGGCAGCCGGTTTGTCGTGGCGCCAGCGCAGGATGCGTGGAAAGCGTACGGCGATGCCGGACTTGTGGCGCGCGCTGCGGTTGACCGCTTCGAAGCCGAGTTCGAACACCTGCTCGGCACTGACGCTGCGTACCGGGCCGAAGCGCTCGCGGGTATGCGCGCGGATCCAGCGATCGAGCGCGAGGATTTCCTTGTCGTCCAGCCCGGAATAGGCCTTGGCCACTGGAACCAGCGTGTCGCCGTCCCAGACCCCGAAGGTGTAGTCGGTGTAGAGCGTGCTGCGCCGGCCATGACCTGCCTGCGCATACAGCAGTACGGCATCGATGGTGAGCGGCTCGACCTTCCACTTCCACCAGTCGCCACGGCGACGCCCGGACTGGTAGATCGAATCGCGGCGCTTCAGCATCAGCCCTTCCACGCCGCGCTCGCGCGATGCTTCGCGCAGCTGCGCGGCATGCTGCCAATCGTCGGCGGGTACCTCGGGTGACAGCTGGATGCGCGGATCGCCGAGCGCGCCAACCACCTCGGCCAACTGCGCGCGACGTTGCTGCAGCGGCAGCGCACGCAGGTCCTCACCGTTGCGTTCAAGCAGATCATA
>NZ_QAIJ01000319.1:0-20550 GCF_003060985.1 Stenotrophomonas sp. HMWF023 | reverse complement strand
GGGTGGCGGCGCCAGGCTTGCGGCGCTGGATGCGGGTCTGCAGTGCGGTGAATGCACGCGGAAGATTGTCGGCGTCGTCCCATGCCAGCAGCTCTCCATCCAGCACGCAGCCATCGGGCAGCAATGCGGCGGCCTGTTCGATCTCCGGGAAGCGACCGTCCAGCCGTTCTTCGCCGCGCGACCACAACGCCACTTCGCCCTGGCGCCGCAGCAACTGCAGGCGGATGCCATCCCACTTCCATTCCAGCAGCCAGTTGCTGATCTCGCCCAACCGCTCGGTGGGCTCACCTTCCAGCGGCGAGGCCAGAAAGAACGGGTAGGGCTGCTGGCGATCGGTCGGCAGTTCTTCGGCAGACAGCAAGGTGGCCAGCAGGCCGGGGGAGGGCACCCAGTCGCCGAGCATGCGCTGGGCGATGCGGGCGATATCCAGCCCGGACCATTCGGCCAATGCCTGCTGCACCACGCGCTGCGATACGCCAACGCGTAGTGCACCGGTCAGCAGCTTGTTGAAGACCAGGCGTTCGGCCGATGCAAGCTGTCGCCAGCCCTCGACTACAGCGGCACGACGCACAGGCTCCGGCTGGTTGGCGACAGCAAGCAGGTGTTGTTCGATCCAGTCGGCCAGAGGGCGATCCTCGCCTTCGCTGGCAGGATCATCCAGCAGCAGGGTGAGCGTTTCGGCAAGGTCGCCGACCTGCGCGTAGCTGTCCTCGACCAACCATGGCGGCAGGCCGGATTCTTCGGCGATCCACGCCCGCAGTTCGCCACTGCCCGCGATCTTGCGTCGCGCGCCGCCCACCTTGCCACCGCTGAGCAGGTACAGCGCCCACGCTGCGTCGTGCGGACGTGCGTGCTGGAAGTAGTCGATCAGCGCCGCGCGCTTGTCCAGCGTCGCCGTGCTGCGATCCAGTCGCTGGTACAGCGCGGCGAAGGCCTTCATTCCTCGCCTCCGAAATCGGTTCGGAAGGCTTCGGCGGCAATGCCGCGTTCGCGCAGGTACGGAATCAGTGCATCGGTGTTGCCGTGGGTGGCGATGATCCTCTGCGCGCCGGTCTGCGTGATCGTCTGCAGCAGCGCCGGCCAATCGGCATGGTCGGAAATCACGAAGCCGCGGTCGACGTTGCGGCGGCGGCGGTTGCCGCGCAACTGCATCCAGCCCGAGGCGAAACCAAGCTGGTGGCGGCCGAACCGGCGCAGCCAGGGCGTGCCGGCGGCCGATGGCGGTGCCAGGATCAGCTGGCCTGTGGCATCGGGCTGACGTCCCTGTTCGGCAACCGTGAGCGTTTCGAGCATCGGTACACCGGCCTGGCGATAGACGGCGACGCCGTTGGCGATGGCGCCATGCAGCCACGCAGGCTGGTCATCCACCGCGCGCAGCTCGGCAAGCACGCGTTGCGCCTTGCCCAGCGCGTAGCAGAGCAGCACGGCCGCTTCCCCACGCTGCGCACACTCGCGACGCCAGGCGGCGATCTCGGCCGCCACGGCGCGGGTATCCGGCCAGCGATAGATCGGCAGCGCGAACGTCGCTTCGGTGATGAAGGTATCGCAGGGCACCACTTCGAACGGTGTGCAGGTGGGATCGGGCTGGCGCTTGTAGTCGCCCGACGCCACCCAGACCTGCTCACCGTCGTCGATGCGCACCTGCGACGAGCCGAGCACGTGGCCGGCCGGATGCAGCGATACCTGCACCCGGCCCAGCGCGAACGGCACGCCCTCGGCATGCGCGTGCAGCGGCACATCGCCCAGGCGCCAGCGCAGGATCGGCACGCTGCCGGTGCTGCAGTGGTATTCGCCCATGCCGGATCGCGCATGGTCGCCATGACCATGGGTGATGACCGCGCGCGGTACCGGCCGCCAGGGATCGATATGGAAATCGCCTGCCGCGCAGTACAGCCCTTCCGGCCGCAGTACCACCAGATCGTCATTGCCTGCCATGCCATCACTGTGGCGTGGTGGTCGTGCACACCGCGAGAATCGGCCTGAACGCGGGGTTGCCGGACGATACGGCACAATCGGGCCGCACACCTCTTGCCGGCGGGGAAGGAACCGATGAGTGGACCGAGCTTCAACAGCAGCGCTCCCTACGAAACCCACGTGGTGCTCAACCAGCCGCCACCGTTCGCCGGCCGCCAGTTGTGGACCGACGACATCGCACTGATGGAGGCCGTGCAGCGCGAGGGCGCGGCAGCCTTCGCGCCACGCCTGGCGGTGTATGGAGGGCTGGCCGGCGACGAGCTGTACCGCATCGGCTTCGACGCCAACCGCGACCGCCCACGCCTGCGCACCCATGATGCGCAGGGCCATCGCATCGATACCGTCGAGTTCCATCCGGCGTACCACCAGCTGATGCAGACGGCGAAGGAGCATGGCGTTGCCGGGCTGTCCTGGCACGAGCCACAGCCCGGCGCCCATGTTGCGCGCGCTGCACTGAGCTACCTGCACCACCAGGCCGAGGCCGGCACCAGCTGCCCGTTGACCATGACCCACGCCGCGGTGGCCGTGCTGCGCGGGCAGCCGCATCTGGCCGAGTGGTCGCGCAAGGCCGCCGCACCGGTATACGACCCGCGTGATGTGCCAGTGGCCGACAAGGCCGGCATCACCCTGGGCATGGGCATGACCGAGAAGCAGGGCGGCTCGGACGTGCGCGCCAACACCACCCGCGCCGAACCCATCGATGGCGAGCGCTATCGGCTGATCGGACACAAATGGTTCTTCTCCGCACCGATGTGCGATGGCTTCCTGGTACTGGCGCAGGCGCCGGCCGGATTGACCTGCCTGTTGATGCCACGGCGGCTGGCCGACGGCGATCGCAATGCGTTCCGCCTGATGCGCTTGAAGGACAAGCTGGGCGACTGGGCCAACGCATCCAGCGAAGTGGAGTTCTGTGGTGCGCAGGCCTGGCGGGTGGGCGAGGAAGGGCGTGGCGTGGCCACCATCATCGGCATGGTGATGATGACCCGGCTGGACTGCATGCTGGGCGCTGCGGCGGAAATGCGCATGGCGCTGGCACAGGCGCTGCACCACGCGCGGCATCGGCGCACCTTTGGCAAGCCGCTGATGGACCATCCGCTGATGGCCAACGTGCTGGCCGACCTGGCGCTGGAATCGGAAGCCGCCACGGTGCTGGCGATGCGTATCGCGCGCGCGGTCGATCACGCCGGCAGCGATCCGGCCGAGGCCGCGCTTGCGCGGCTGGGCACGGCATTGGGCAAGTACTGGATATGCAAGCGTGCGCCTGCGTTCGTCAACGAAGCACAGGAATGCCTGGGCGGTGCCGGCTACGTGGAGGAATCGATGTTGCCGCGGCTGTACCGGCAGGCGCCGTTGAATTCGATATGGGAGGGCAGTGGCAACATCCAGTGCCTGGATGTGCTGCGCGCGCTGGCGCGCGAACCGGAGGTGCTGGCGGCACTGCACGGTGAGCTGGAGGCGGTGGCCGACCGTGATGTGCGCTATGCGGCGGCGCTGCAGCAGTGGCGCGATGCGGCGGCACCGGAGGAGGCACAGGCGCGGGTGTTCTGCGAACGGACTGCATTGCTGCTGCAGGCGGCGTTGTTGCTGCGTGCGCACAGTCCGATGGCTGATGCGTTCATCCGCAGCCGGCTGCAGGGCGAACACGGGTTGGCATTCGGCACGCTGCCGGCCGGGGTGGATGTGGCGGGGATGCTGGCGCGCGCGCTGCCGTAGGTGACGGCCAACGGCGGAGTCCCTCGTGGTGGGCGCTGCAGGAGCGTGGGCAGGGCCGCGCGGGTGGGCTGCGCAGGGGGCGCCGTAAATACGTCCATGTAGGCTTGGCCGCGGCATCCATGCCGCGGACACCCCTGCGCAGCCCACCCGCACGGCCTTGGACGGCTTCCGTGCGCGTCCAGCACGGAATCAACAGAAGAAGCAGAAAGCAGAAAAGCCGCGGCGATGCCGCGGCTTTTCCTGTAGAGCCGAGCCCGTGCTCGGCTTTTCCGGTAGCGCCGGGCCATGCCCGGCGAACGCGAAGGCCTTAGTGCTTGGCTTCTTCCTTGGCGGCATTCGCCTTGGCGTCGTTGGCGACGTCGCGGGCCTTGTCGGCGACCTTCTGCGCGGCATCGGCAGTGGCGTCGCTGGCGTGGGCAGCGGCATCGGTGGCGGCGGCCTTGGCTTCACCGGCTGCGGAGGCAGTGGCGTCGGCGGCCTTGTCCAGCGCCTGCTGGGTGTCGGCGGCAGCCTGCTCGGAAGCAGCGGCGGTCTTGTCGGCGGCATTGCGGGTTGCTTCTGCGGCCTTGTCGACGGCATCACGTGCGGCGGCACCGGCGCTGTCGGCGGCCTGCGCGGCATCCTGCTTGGCCTGTTCGGCTTCCGGGCCCTTGCAGGCAGCCAGTGCGAGCAGCAGGGAGGCGGCCAGCAGGGTGGTGGTCAGCGGGCGAATCTTCATGGCGGTCTCCGGTACTGCAATGGATGGGGACGCCAGCCTATTCATACCGTTGTGAAGACGTAGTGGTGACCTGCGCACGGAACGGCGCGCAAAGAAAAAGCCGCTGGCGAACCAGCGGCTTCTTCAGAACAGCTTGAAGAAAGAAGTTATTACTTCTTGGCTTCTTCAGCAGCGTCCTTGGCCTTCTCGGCGGTGCCTTCAGCAGCCTTGGCAGCGTCGGCAGCAGCGCCGGCAGCAGCGTCGGTGGCAGCGCCAGCAGCCTGGGCAGCGGCGTCAACCGAAGCGTCAGCAGCGGTGGCGGCGGTGTCAGCGGCCTGCTGGGCAGCGTCGGCGGTCTGGGCGCCAGCAGCGGCGGCCTGGTCGGCAGCAGCCTGGGCTTCGGTGGCGGCCTGGTTGGCCGAAGCAGCGGCGTCCTGGGCAGCTTCCTGCTTCGAGCAGGCGGCCAGGGCCAGAGCCAGGGACATCGCGACCAGCAGCTTGTTGATGCTCATTGTGTAAATCCTCGTCGTTAGAATTAGGCAACGCGCATGCTGCGCGCCGACAACATGATGACAAGCCAAGATTGGGTGTCAAGCGATCCCGCATTCATTTTTGCGAAATAGACGTTAAACCCTTTCAGATCAACTCGATGGCGATTGCCGTCGCTTCGCCGCCGCCGATGCACAGGGTGGCAATGCCGCGCTTGCCGCCGCGCGTGCGCAATGCGTTGACCAGGGTGACCACCAGGCGTGCGCCGGAGGCGCCGATGGGATGGCCCAATGCGCAGGCACCGCCATTCACGTTGAGCTTGTCGTGCGGGATACCCAGTTCGCGCATCGGGGCCATCGCCACCACGGCGAAGGCCTCGTTGATTTCGAACAGATCGACCTGGTCCAGCGACCAGCCGGTCTTCTCCAGCAGGGTGTGGATGGCGCCGATCGGGGCGGTGGTGAACCACTCCGGTTCCTGCGAATGGGTGGCATGGCCGACGATACGCGCCAGCGGCTGCAGGCCGCGTGCGGCAGCATCTTCTTCGGTCAGCAGGACCACGGCGGCGGCGCCATCGGAGATGCTGGAGGAGCTGGCGGCGGTCACGCTGCCGTCCTTCTTGAAGGCCGGGCGCAGGGTCGGGATCTTGGCGATGTCCGAACGGCCGGGCTGTTCGTCGCTGGCGACCTCGACTTCACCCTTGCGGGTGGCGACCTTCACCGCAACGATCTCGTCGGCGAAGGCGCCGTTGGCCTGGGCCGCCTGTGCGCGCTTGACCGATTCGATGGAGTAGGCGTCCTGCTCTTCGCGGGTGAACTGGTACTTGTCCACGGCACATTCGGCGAATTCGCCCATGGCCTTGCCGTCGTAGGCATTGACCAGGCCGTCGTGGGCCATGTGGTCCACGGCCTGGAAGTTGCCGAAACGGTTGCCGGTGCGCGAGTTGGGCAGCAGGTGCGGGGCGTTGGACATCGATTCCATGCCGCCGGCGACCACGACCTTGGCCGAGCCGGCCTTGATCAGGTCATGACCGAGCATGATGGCCTTCATGCCCGAACCGCAGACCTTGTTGAGGGTGGTCGCGCCGACCGACAGCGGGATGCCGGCGGCGATCGCTGCCTGGCGGGCAGGGGCCTGGCCGAGGTTGGCCGGCAGCACGCAGCCCATCAGGACTTCGGAGACGTCGCTGGCAGGAACGCCCGACTGTTCCAGCGCGGCGGCGATGGCGGCCGCGCCGAGGGTCGGGGTCGGAACGCCGTTGAACTGGCCGAGGAAGGAGCCGATGGCAGTGCGCTTGGCGGCGGCGATGACGATGTTGGACATGGCAATCTCGTTGATGCGTGAGCAATGTTCGGAAAGGAGACGACGGGCGTTGGAAGCGGCGCCGTTTCCCGGCAGACTGCGTGGGGGTCGGCTCAGTATAGAGGGTCGGCGAAGACTGCCGCTGGGCAGTACTGGATGCCTGCCCGGATGGCGGCAGGCCAACGTTCATGGGAAGGAAACGATGGAACGTAAGACGATGGGAAGGTCGGTCCTGGCATCGGCGCTGGCGGTGGCGCTGTCGGCGTGTGGCGGTGGAGGCGGCGGCAGCAACGTGCGCATCGACCCACCTCCGACCACGCCGCCGGTCACGCCCCCGGTCACCCCGCCTCCCGCGTCCAAGCCGCTGGAGCCGGCTGTGGATGCGCACCTGGCACAGACCAACGCGCGTGCCGCACTGGCCACTGGCGCGACCGGCCGTGGCGTGCGCATCGGCATCGTCGATTCGGGCGTGCTGCGCAACGCCGAGGCATTGAACGGACGGGTAGTGGCCAACCTCAACTACATCGACCCGAGCCGCAACAATCTCAACGTCGATGACGTGCTTGGCCATGGCACGGCCGTCGCCAGCCTGGCCGCCGGTGCATCGGTGGGCGTCTGGCCCGGCGGCATCGCACCGGGTGCGGAGATCGTCTCGGCGCGCATCATTTCCGACACCGCGCCCCAGGATGACGGCAGTGGCAAGGGCAATTCCTTCAGCGGCACGCTTGGCGTGGCCGGGGTCCATCAGGACCTGATCAACTACGGCGTGAAGGTGATGAACAATTCCTGGGGCGGCCTGTACTGGACCGACCTCGGCACCACCGCGCAGGTCGCGGCCGAATACCGCCCCTTCATCATCAATCACGGTGGCCTGGTGGTGTTCGCCGCCGGCAACGAAGGGCGTGACCAGCCCAGCAGCGTGGCCGCGCTGCCCAGCCAGCGTGGCTTCGGTGGAACGCTGCCGGCAGCCGACCTGGAGAAGGGCTGGCTGGTAGCCACCGCGATCGATCCGAACAAGCCAGGTGAACGTGCCCCCTGGGCCAATGCCTGTGGCGACACCGCACGCTACTGCCTGACTGCTCCCGGCAGCGCGGTGTTCCCGGAGCCGGGTACCGGCAAATACCTGTGGAACTACGGCACCTCCTTCGCCGCGCCGCTGATCTCCGGTGCTGCTGCACTGGTCTGGCAGCGCTACCCGTACTTCGACAACGACCTGGTGCGGCAGACCCTGCTCGGCACCGCCACCGACATCGGGGCGCCGGGCGTCGATCCGATCTACGGCTACGGCATGCTCAACGTCGGCAAGGCGGTGAACGGTCCCGGCCGCTTCGACTGGGGCGATGTCACGGTCAATGTCGATGCGGCTTCCTCAGGCTCGATCTGGAGTAACGACATCGCTGGCGCTGGCGGCCTGGTCAAGCGCGGCGATGGCCGGCTGGAGCTGAGCGGCAACAACAGCTACAGCGGCGCTACCCGCATCGAGCGCGGCAGCCTGGCCCTGCGCGGCGGCGCAGTGATCCGTTCCAACGTCAGCATCTCTGGTGCCGGCGGTGCCTCGATGGCGGGGCTGCAGTTCATGCCGGGCACGCCGCGGGTGATCGGCAACGTCGACAACGGCGCCAGCGTGGTGCTGGTCAACGCCAACACCACCGCGACCATCGAAGGCAATTACAGCCAGCGGCCGGATGCGCAGCTGATCGTCGCGCTGGGCGTGAACGCGCTGCAGGTGACCGGCACCGCACGCCTGGCCGGAGGCGTGGTGGTCGATGGCATCGTTTCCGGCTATGTGCCGCAGGTTGGCAGCCGCCAGGGCCTGATCCATGCCAACGGCGGCATCAACGGTACGTTCACCACGCCGGTGGCCAACACCGGCGCCAACGGACTGACCCTGCTGCAGGCACAGTACGGCTATGGCAGCAACGACGCGTGGATGGACCTGACCCAGGTCAACGTTTCCGCCGCTGCGTCCGGCCTGGGCGCCAATGCTCAGGCATCGGCACTGCGGGTGGCGTCGGCATTCACCGCGCTGGACAGCAACGCGAACCTGCAGGGTTCGGCGTTTGGTACGGCCGCCGGCGCGCTGCAGCGTACGGCTGGCGGCACCGATGGCCTGTCGGCGAGCCTGGAGAGTCTGTCCGGACAGGCGCATGCGCGTGCTGAGGCCTCGACCTTCGACAGTGTGGACATGTCGCGCCGTGCGGTTGCCGAGCGCTTCGACCGCGTGCAGGCAGCGCCGAAGCTGCGTGGCGCCTGGCAGAGCGCGCTGGGCGAAGCCGGGCAGGGCAGCTTTGCCGGCAACGCCGCCGACAGCCAGGGCTGGATGGCAGGCCAGGACGTGGCACTGGGCAGCAATGGTCTGCTGGGTATGGCCTTCGGCGAAACCCGCAGCAACGGCGGCAGCAACTTCAGTGGTGATCGTGGCCGTGACCGCCAGACGCAGGCGCAGCTGTATGCCGGCTGGAACCTGGGGCGTGGTTATGCGCTGGCCCAGTTCGGCACTGGTCAGTTCACCCGTGAGCTGGACCGCCAGTTGCTGCTGGGTGCCGGTGCCTACGGTGTGTCCGCGCGCTACGGCGGGCGTTTCAGCAGTGCCAGCGTCGAAGGCGGCTATCGTTTCGGACGCATCGGTGCATCGTTGACCCCGTACCTCGGGGCCAGCAGCACGCGCCTGGATACCGATGGCTTCAGCGAGCAGGGCGGCTTCGGCTTCGGCCTGCGCGGTGAGGCGTCACGTGCACAGCGCAGCCAGATGCTGGCGGGCCTACGCGGCGAGCGGCAGTGGGGTCGTTGGACCCTGCGCGGCCATGCCGAATGGCAACAGCGGCTGGATGGCAACGAGCAGGCCTGGCAGGCAAGTTTCGTCGGCATTGATGCCTGGGCGCCGTTGGCCGGTGTCGACGCACCGCGTGGCAGTGCCTTGTTCGGCCTGGCGCTGGAATCGTGGTGGGGCCGCAATGGCCGCCTGAGCCTGGGTATCGACCAGCGCGTGGGTGGCAATGATGCACGGCAGGCGGCGCTGCGCTACAGCACTGGCTTCTGATCGTAGCGCCGGGCCTGCTGCCCGGCGCGTTCATCCGGCGGGTGCCGACCCACGGTCGGCACCCGCACGGTTCGCGAGGCGGCGATCAGCCGCCGCGCAGGTTGCCCAGGCGCGGCGTGCTGCGGCCCAGCGGCATCTTCAGCTTGCCGATCGAGAGGATGCGCGCTTCGGCGATCCGGTCGGCGGCGCGCTGCGGGGCGATGTTCTCGCGCTGCGACAGTTCGAAGATGCGCGTCAGGTTGTGGTAGATGCTGCGGATCAGCCGCATCGCGCGCTCGCGGTTGTAACCGTCGATTTCCAGCGACACGTTCATCACGCCACCGGCGTTGACCGCGTAGTCAGGCGCGTACAGGATGCCGCGCGCATGCAGCTCGTCGCCGATTTCCAGGCTGGACAGCTGGTTGTTGGCGGTGCCGCAGATGATCTTCGCCTTGATCCGCGGCAGGGTGTCGGCGTTGATCGCGCCTTCCAGCGCACACGGCGCGAACACATCGGCGTTCACTTCGTGGATCTCGTCCGGCTTGACGGCCTCGGCGCCGAAATCGTTGACCGCACGATCCATCAGCGCGCTGTCCAGGTCGGTGACATACAGCTTGGCGCCACGGTCGCGCAGCAGCTTCACCAGTTCCATGCCGATATGGCCCAGGCCCTGCACGGCGATGCTGGTCTTGCCCACTTCCTCATGGCCGAACTTGAAGCGCATCGAGGCCATCAGCGCCTGCAGCGCGCCATAGGCGGTGAACGGGGCCGGATCTCCCGAGCCGCCATGGACCTGGTGCACGCCGGTGACGAACTGGCTCTCCAGGTAGATGTTCTCCATGTCGTTGACGTCGGTACCGACATCCTCGGCGGTGATGTAGCGACCGCCCAGCGAATCGACATAGCGGCCGAAGGCGCGGAACAGCACTTCGGTCTTGTCGACCTTGGGGTCGCCGATGATCACCGCCTTGCCGCCACCGACATTGAGACCGGCCAGCGCATTCTTGTAGGTCATCGTGCGGCTCAGACGCAGCACATCGGCCAGCGCATCATCGGTGCTGGCGTAGGGGCGCATGCGTACCCCGCCCAGGGCGGGGCCCAGGGTGGTGTTGTGGATGGCGATGATCGCCCGCAGGCCGGCATCCTGGTTGTGGCAGAACACCACCTGTTCGTGGCCGGTGGTTGCGAGGGTTTCGAATAGCATGGGGTCTCCGATGGCGCGATCTGCGGTGAACTGCGGCGAACTGCCAATGAACGGTAGGGTCCGAAAACAAAAAAAGCGACGTCGTCGGTACAGGGGGACGGGTCGCGCGGCGCCATTCTAGTCCATTCGCCCGGGAGATGCCGTCGACGCGGGAAGCGCCCGGGTTAAAGAAGATGAAAGTGCGGCCGATGCTGCGACGACGGCAGGTGGCCGGATGTGATGAAGGCGCAGGGGCAGGCAGTGGCAGCAGCAGGAAAACGACAGGATGGGCGGCGATGACCGCAGCGTGGTGGCGATCTGTGCTGCGTTGGCTGTCGCAGCTGACTGGGCGGGCCCCGGCACGTCTGGCCGCAGCCCCCCGCCAGGCCGTGGCCGCGGCGGCGGCCAGCCTGCAGGGTGACGCCTTGCCGGCGGCCGAGGTCGCCGCTCACCTGCAGCGCGGACTGCATGCGCTGGCGCTGTATCCGCGCTTGGCCGGTGAACCGACTGCGGTCAGCGCGTCGGGTCTGGCCGAGGCAGTGGACCGCGCGCTGCAGGACCGCGACTGGGCTACCCGACAGCTGCCGCGGCGCCCGCAACTGCTGCCGCAGCTGATCCAGACGGTCAATGACGACGTTGCATCGGCGCGGGTGATGGCCGCGATCATCGGCCAGGATCCGGTGCTGACCGGCAACCTGCTGCGGATCGCCAACAGCCCGGCCTACAAGGTGCACGAGCGGCCCGTGGAAAGCCTGCAGCGGGCGGTGACCCTGGTCGGCACCGAAGGTGTGCGGCAGATCATCAGCGCCGTGCTGGTGCAGCCGGTGATGCAGGTGCAGTGCGAGGTGTTCCCGCAGTTCAGTTCGATCATCTGGGAGCACGCCCTGCTGGCTTCGCGCGCGGCCGCCGACCACGCGCGCACGGTCACCTTCGGCGATGCATTCGCTGCGCAATGGCTGGGCCTGGTGCAGGGCCTGGGCGCGGCGCTGGTCATGCGGCAACTGCTGCAGGAAGCACAGGCGCGCGGCGAAGAGGTGGAGCCGGCGCTGGCCCTGCAGTTGCTGCAGCAGTGGTCACTACTGCTGGCACAGCGGGTGGCTGCCGCCTGGGAACTGCCCGAACCGGTGCATCAGGCCCTGGCGTCTGACGCTGACGGTCCGCTGGCTGACAGCCTGCGCCTGGCCAGTGCCGCTGCTGCGGCCAGCCTGCTGTGCCGGCACGGGCATGCCAGCCAGGGCCGCATGCTGGCCTTGCTGGAGCAGTTGCCGGCAGCGCCGCCGCACGCGCTGCGCTGGATCTGGCGGCGCCTGCACGGGCGCAATGTGGAAACCCTGGACGAGAGCCTGCACGGCGATGGCGAAGGACTCGCCCGCTGATCGTTACAGCTGCGATTCCAGCGGCAGCCAGCTGATCACCCGCGCCGTCCAGCGCTTGCCGAGGCTGCTGCCGGGCTCGGCTTCGACCCAGTGCGGTGGCGGCTCGCGCTGCAGCCAGCGCAGTTCGTCGTCAGCGCCCAGTGCCAGCCACCAGCTGTGTTCCGGGCTGGCCAGGCGCAGGTATTCCGCACGCAGCTGCGCGCCCAGCACCGGGTCGTCGAACAGCACGCCCATCTCGGTGTTGAGATAGGCCGAGCGCGGATCGAGGTTGAACGATCCGACGAACCCGCGCTGGTCGTCGACCAGCAATGCCTTGGTGTGCAGGCTGGCGCCACTGCTGCCGAACAAGCTGCTGTCACCGGTCTGGCCGCTCGCCTTCAGTTCGTACAGCTGCACGCCGGCCTTCAGCAGCGGCACCCGGTAGCCCATGTAACCACCGTGCACGGCAGCCACATCGTTGGCCGCCAGTGAGTTGGTCACCACGCCGACCTGGGCGCCACGCCCGGCCATCGCCGAAAGGCCGTCCAGCCCTTCGCTGCCGGGCACGAAGTACGGCGAGATCAACAGTGCCTTGTAGCGCGTCGACTGCAGCTGCCGGACCAGCGCGGTGACCAGCCAGTCGTCATGCGCATCGCCGTGGTGCTTCATCGGTGGATCGGACACGATCCGTACCTGCGTGCTCCAGTGCAGCGGCTGCGGGCTGGCGCGCTGGCGCTGGCGCGACTCGGCCACGCGCTGCAGGTACGGTTGCGCCTGCGTATGCAGCGCGTCCAGATCGGACTGGCGTACCAGCTGGCGCAGCTGCGCATCGGTGTAGGTCGCCAGCGCCGAGATCGGAATCGCCGCGTCGCTGTTCCAGTAGTCGTCGAAGATCTGGTTGGCCTGCTGCACGGCCGGGCCGGCCACCACCAGGTCCAGGTCCTGGAAGTTCACGTCGCTGCGTGCGCTGAAATACTCCTCACCGATGTTGCGGCCACCCACGATGGCGATGCGCCCATCGGCGATCCAGCTCTTGTTGTGCATGCGGTGGTTCACGCTGAAGGCGCGTTGCACCAGCTCCAGCGTGCGGGCGATACCGCTGCGGTTGCGGAACGGGTTGTACAGGCGAAGCTCGATGTTGGGATGCGCATCGAGCGCCATCATCAGCGCATCCTTGTCCTTGGCATTCATGTCATCGAGCAGGACGCGCACGCGCACGCCACGTTCGGCAGCGTCGTACAGCGCCTTGGCCATCAGGTGGCCGATCAGGTCGTCGTGCCAGATGTAGTACTGCAGGTCCAGGCTGCGGCCGGCATGTTCGGTGATCATCGCGCGGGCGGCGAACGCATCCATGCCATCGCTGAGGAAGGCCACGCCGGACTGCCCCGGATGGGCAGCCTGCAGCGGCATGATCTGTCGATCGATGGGCGTCTGCGCAGGCTGCAGTGGCAGCACCTGCGACGCCTCGCCGCGCGCCTGCGGGGTCAGGTGGTCGGCCAGCAGCAGGCCGGACAGGACCAGCAGAAGCAGGGCGGCGATGATGATCGCGGCGACGCGCAGCAGGCGTCGCCATAGGGGTTTGCGCAGACTCATGACGCCGATGGTAGATCCACACCGCGCGTAGATCCACGCCACGCCTGGAAGTAGATCCACGCCATGCGTGGATGAATCGCCATCAGTAGATCCACGCCATGCGTGGATGAGTCGCCATCAGTAGATCCACGCCATGCGTGGATGAGTCGCCATCAGTAGATCCACGCCATGCGTGGATGAATCGCCATCAGTAGATCCACGCCATGCGTGGATGAAGTACCGTGACTCAGAACCGCTCGTCGCTGCCCAGATAGCGCCACTGGCCTACGGCCAGCGGGCCAAGCGCCACCCGGCCGATGCGCAGGCGGCGCACGGCCACAACCTGCAGGCCGGCGGCCGTCACCGCAGTCCTCAGTCCCCTCGCGGTCAGCCCCTTGCCTGCAAAGCGCAGGCGCTGCTCGCTCTGCCAGCTGACCTTGGGGCCGCCTGCTTCATGCTGCAGCCGGGCCATCAGCCACGGGCCACGTTCCGGGCCGCCTTCAGCCACTTCGACCAGGTACTCCTGTTCGGTGCGGCCCAGGTTCCGCTGCAGGTGCGCGAGCACCGCCGGATCCTGGCTGACCACCACCAGCCCGTTGTCGTCGGCCGGCAGCGAGGATGCCAGCTGCAGGCCGTGGAAGTGCCGCTGCAGCGGACGGATGTCACTGGCATCCAGTTCGCTGCGGGTTTCGGTGCGGATCAACGCGCACAGGGCATCGGCCGGCACGCCTGCCGGCTTGTGCAGCAGCATGCTGGCGCGCTCGGCCTTGCTGTCGCTGGCCTGCTCGGCCACCACGATGCTGGCGCTCTCGTCCACCGGGCGCTGCGGTTGTTCCACCACCTCGCCGTCGACGCTGACCCAGCCGCCCTCGATATAGCGCCGCGCTTCACCACGCGGGATGCCGAGCAGGGCGGACAGGCGTTTGTCGAGTCGGGTCGGTTCCATGGCGAAAGGTCGGGCAGGGGGCGCGCAGTGTAGCCGCTACGCCGTTTCAGCGCTGGCCACGGTTGGCCAGCTCGGTCAGGTACAGCCGGGTATCGAACTCCAGCTGCAGGTAATCGGGCTCCATGTGCTGGCACAGCTGGTAGAAGGCCTTGTTGTGGTCGGCCTCCTTCAGATGCGCCAGTTCGTGCACCACGATCATGCGCAGGAAGGCGGCTGGCGCCTGCCGGAACACGGTGGCGATGCGGATCTCGCGGCTGGCCTTGAGCCGGCCCCCGTGCACGCGGGAAATGGCAGTGTGGGTGCCCAGGGCATGCTTGATGACTTCCAGCGTGTTGTCGTAGCAGACCTTGTTGAGCGGCACCGACTTGCGCAGGTAACGGTCCTTCATGTCCTGCGTGTAGTCGTACAGCTGGCGGTCGCTGCGCACCTCATGCGGGTCCGGGTAGCGCTGCTGCAGCCAGGGGCCGAGCTTGCCCTGGGCCAGCAGGTCGCTGACCTGGGCGACCAGGGGTTCGGGGTAGCCGGTTAGGTACTTCAGGACAGCCATGCAGGGGCGTCGGCGCGTCGGTAGAATGGGGCATCCAGATTACACGCGGTACGTATCGACCATGGCAAAGCCCAACGCGCTGCAGGAACAATTGCTCAAGGCCGGCCTGGCCAAGAAGTCGCAGGCCAGCGCCGCCGCGCGTGAGCAGGCCAAGGCCCGCCAGGGCAAGGCCGAGTCGACGTCGGCGGAGGTCCAGCGTGAAGCTGAACGCGTCCGGGCCGAGAAGATCGAGCGTGACCGTGCGCTGGCTGCCGAGCGCAACGCGCAGGCCAAGCAGGCGGAGCGGAAGGCGCAGGCCAAGCAGATCATCAGCGCCCACGCCGTGCCGCACAAAGGCGAGGACGAGTACCGATTCAGCGATGGCGCGGTGATCCGTACCCTGCCGATCGATACCAAACTGCGCAAGGCGCTGTCGGTGGGCGTGCTGGTCATCGTGGCCCATGGCGACAGCTACGCGGTGCTGCCACGCGCGGCGGCTGAAAAAGTGCGTGAACGCGCCCCGGAAGCCATCATCGTCGACCATGGCACGCCCGGCTCCAGCGCCGAGATCTCCACCGGCAACGCCGAGGACGACGCCTACTACGCGCAGTTCCAGGTTCCCGACGACCTGGTCTGGTAAGGCGGCGCTGAACCGGCCGCAGCGTCCGCCGGGCATGGCCCGGCGCTACGGATTGCGGCGGGGTGTATCGTCCCCATATCAGGCGAGACGCCTGCGGAGGATGGCCATGGCTACCGGTTGGGCCGGAGATGGCGCGGTCCAGGACCAGATCGACGCCACCGTCGACGATGCGATTGCCCGCGCGCGGCGCCAGCTGCGCCAGGGCCCGGGTCTCGAACACTGTGAAGAATGCGACGCGCCGATTCCGTTGGCGCGGCGTCAGGCGGCGCCTGGGGTTCGGCTGTGCGTGAACTGCCAGCAGGCGCACGATGAAGAGGACCAGGCGCAGAGTGGCTACAACCGCCGAGGCAGCAAGGACAGCCAGCTGCGGTAAAGGGTGTTCGGCAGGGCTGCGCCCTGCACCTGCCGAGGCAACGTCAACTTCAACGTCAAAAGCGGGCATTCCGTGGGAAGGTGGGACGGTGTGGGTAGGCAGGACACGCCGTAAACCCTTCCATGGGGGCTCGATGGCGCCATCCATGGCGCCAACGGTCCTGCCTACCCACACCGCCCCACCTCTGACAGATTGCCGCGATCGGGTAGATCCCCCGTGCGTGGATGAATCTCCATCGAAATCGAAAATTTCGATATCGGAACGATTTGAGCCGAGCATGGCTCGGCGCTACAGAAAGCAATGCCGACAGATCGCAGAAAACTGTCGAAGGCGGGGTGGGTCCGGTTGCGGGGGTGTCCGCGGCATGGATGCCGCGGCCAAGCCCCCAGGGATGGGTTTACGGCGTCCCCCGCAACCGGACCCATCCCGCCATCCCACAGGAACCCAGCTTTTGCTGTTGCCTTTGCTTTGGTTTGAAGCATCTGCAGGTGCAGGGCGCAGCCCTGCCAACCAACCCAACCTCAGCCGTCGCCCTGGATGCCGCCGGGCGCCTGCGTCGGGTCGCGCCAGCGCCGCACCGTGCGCTGGAAGAACAGGTTGTTCGGCAGCTGCAGTACCGTGCCCTCGTGGCCGTCACCGGTTTCCTGCAACGTGGTGTAGATCAGGTTGACGTCGATCACCCGGCCCTTCAGTCCGGGCTTTTCGCCGTTCTCCAGCACTTCGATGTAGTCATGCAGGCGGAACGGCCGCGTGGTGAAGATCAGCAGCGTGCAGAAGATGTTGGACAGCACGCTCCAGGCCGCGAAGAACGCCACTGCGCCCACCGCAGCAAAACCGGTGAAGGCCGTCCACAACACCGAGGGGGATGCGCCGAGCAGGCTGAGGATGTACAGCACCGCGCTGAAATAGACCACGAAACTGGTGATCCGGCGCGCGCCCATCACCATTTCCGGTGGCAGCGTGTAGTGATCGGCGAAGCGGCGGATCAGGCGCCGGGCCAGCACCCGCAGCAGCCAGGCGGCGAGCAGGGTGATCAGGATCTGCAGGGCGATCCCGATGTCATGCAGCCAGGGGTGGGTCCAGGCGGGCAGGTGGTCCTTCAGCGACAACATCATGGGGCGACAACATGTGACGGAAACGGGGCTTGATGTTACCCGGCGCGTGTCGACGTTTCGACCGCCTGTGTCCAGGCAAGGCAGACGAGGTCCTGTTTGTGCTGCTGAAGGCAGGCGCGGCCGCTCTCGGCACGCCAGTGCAGGGAAACGCCGAACGCCTGCAGCAGCATGCAGGCCACGATCGCCAGCAGGGCGGCGCAGGAAGGACTGGACATGGGAAGCTCCTGGCCGGGAAGGCCTGCGGGGGACCTGTGATGGATGCAGCCAGCCGCGAAAAGGTTGCAACGGGAAAGCGCATCGGCCGATCTAAACCTTTTTCCGGCAGGCTGCATCCAACGGATATGCTCGACACCACCATGCCCGCGCCGCCTGCCGCCACCGACGCCGTCGACGAAACCGCTTTGGTGCGTGCGGCGGCGGCCGGAGATACCGCTGCCTACGAACTGCTGTATCGGCGCCACTCGCCGCGGGTGTTCGCCACCTTGTGGCGGCTGTGCGGTGGCCAGCAGGCACGCGCCGAGGATGCACTGCAGGAGGCGTTCCTGCAGGCATGGAAGGCACTGCCCGGCTTCCGTTTCGAGAGCAGCGTGTCCACCTGGCTGCATCGGTTGGGGGTCAACGCCGCGTTGATGGAGCTGCGCGGGCGTGCCGCCGGGCATGACCACGACAGCCTGGACGACGTGGACGGTGGCATACCAGAGATGGCGGTGCATGACGGCTGCGCCGGCACCGAACGCGATCTGGAACGCGCGTTGGCAACCCTGCCTCCGCGCGCACGTGCGGTACTGGTGCTGCACGATATCGAAGGCTGGAAACACCATGAAATCGCCGGCCAGCTGCAGATGGCGGTCGGTAGTTCCAAAGCACAGCTGCATCGCGCGCGTGGCCTGCTGCGCGCGCGCCTGGGAGACATGACATGACTACGCACGACCCCGATCACGACCTGCTGGCGCGCCTGCGCGCCCTTCCCACTGAACGCAGCACACCGGCCGATGGCTGGGAACGCCTGTCCGCGCGGTTGCCACCCCGCGAGCCAGTTGCCGCGCAGGTGCCGAAGGACAACGTGGTGGCCTTGCCACTGCGCAGCCGCCGACGCTGGTGGTTGCCGGTTGGCGCCGCACTGGCGGCCAGCCTCGCGCTCTACGCGGTGGCACCGTGGCGGCATGCACCCGAGGCGCTGCCTGCACCCAGTGGCCTGCAGCTGCAGGCCGATGCGATGACCGAACAGTACCGGCAGGCAGTGGCATCGCTGCCTGATGGCACTGCGCCGGAGTGGCAGCCCGCGCTGCATGAACTGGATCGCAGCGCGGAACAGATCCGCGCCGCGATGGCGCAGGACCCGCGTGCGCCGCACCTGCTTGGACAGCTCAAGCGCACTTACGCGCTGCGGCTGGAACTGACCCGGCAGGCGGCCTATGCCGCCGAATCCGGCTTGACGACCTGAGGAGACCCCCAATGACCCGAACCCTGATGTCCTGCTGTGTCGCGCTGCTGCTGGTGCCGGCCATGGCACTGGCCGACACCCGTATCGACGAACGCCACACGCTGGCTGCGGGCGGTCGTATCGAATTGAGCAACGTGGCCGGCAAGGTGAGCGTGCGTGGCTGGGACCGCAACGACGTGCAGCTTACCGGCACGCTCAGCGATGGCCTGCAGCTGCGCCAGGAAAAGAGTGCCAACCGGGTGCGCTGGGAAATCGAGTATCCGCGACGCGGCAACAGTGGTGGCGCCACCCTGACCCTCAACGTGCCGCGCTCGGTGGAGCTGTTGCTGAGCACGGTCAGTGCCGACCAGGACATCAGTGGCGTTGATGTGCGACGCCTGCAGGCCGATACGGTCAGCGGCAGCCTGAGTGCGTCCGGTCGCAGTGGCGACAGCAAGCTCAACACGGTCAGCGGCAATGTCAATGCGCGACTGCAGACGCCGAAGCTGGACGTGAACACGGTCAGCGGCCGGATCGAGGCAGGTGGCGGCGTTTCCGGTGAGATCGGGGCGCAGACGGTGTCTGGCCGGGTCGGTGTCGATGCCGGTCGCATCCAGCGCCTGGTGGTGGAGACGGTATCCGGCGGCATCGACCTGTCGGCGACGGCATTGGCGCCGGGCGGGCGCATCAACGTGGAGTCGGTCAGTGCATCGGTCAGCCTGCGTCTGCCGCGCACGGTGTCGGCGCAGCTGTCGGTGAACAGCTTCAGCGGGTCGATCAACAGCGACGCCGGCAAGGTCGAGCGGCCGCGTTATGGTCCGGGCAGCAGCCTGGATGCCCGCCTGGGCAGCGGCGACGGCGATATCCGCGTGCAGTCGCACTCTGGCAGTGTGCAGGTACGCCTGGACCGCTGAGCGCGGTCCGGCAGGCCGCGGCGGCAGCGCCGCCGCGGTCGGGGGAGGGTCAGCTGGCTTTCTTCAGCGCCCAGGTGGTACCGAGAACTTCAATCTTGCCACCGCTCTTGCGGAACGCGGCCAGGTCGGAGGCGATCGAGTCGCTGTTGACCACGGTGCTGGCGGATGCGCCCTTGCGTTCGCTGCGGATGCTGTTGCTGGCCTTCGCGGGGGTCTTTGCCTTGCGGGGCATGGTTGCTCCTGTCAGGTGGAAGGGGAGGAAAGCGCGCAGGACTCAGCCTGGCGCAGGTAGTCCTGCCGCTCGCGGCGGCAGTCGTCGCCGCCCATCGAAAACTGGCGGCAGATCGCCGGGCGCTGCGAATAGATCGTGCAGCGCAGGTGATACGGATCGATCGCCGCGCACCAGCCTTCCTCGTTGCGCGCCATCACGGCACGGCCGTGGGCGTCGCGCGACAGGAACTGGCCGGGCACGTGGTCGCCGGGCTGCAGCAGGACCGGCAACCGGCAACAGACCGCGTCACAACGGCGGCAGTCGATGGGTGCTGGTTCAGCGTCAGGTTGTACGGCCACAGGGGCCTGGCGGGTGCCCAAAGCGGGTCTCGATGGCGGCTCGGGTAGTACGCGGACCATGATCGAGCCAGAGGGCATGGTCGCCAGACCCGCTGGGCGGGGCAGGCTGCACCAGGGGTACACACACCGGCGAGGCCAGCGGAAGGTGCAGCGGTTTTCCAGCCGGCCAAGGGTAGCGCAGACCGCGTAACGTTTTGTTAATCCCGGCTGGCTGCCGCCAGCGCGAGGCCCTGGACGACCCCCAGCGAGGGCTCGCCGTGGACCATCCGGGCGCCCGGGAACGCCTCGGCAGCGGCCTGCCGCAGGTAGCCGGCGCGGGACATGCCGCCGGTCAGGAACACCGCGTCCGGGTCGCCGCCGATGTCATTGCGGACCTGGGCCAGCAGCTCGCGGATCTGGGTCAGGTAGCCATGGGCGGCGGCGGCCAGACCGTCGGCGCTGTTGTCCACGTGCAGGTCGCGCGCGATGTAGTCCAGCGTGCTGCGATGTTCGCTGGTGCCGCTGAGTGCGATCTTGGCGCGCTCGACATCGCGGTACAGGCGGGCGGTGTTGCCGGTGTCCTGCAGTGCCTGCAGGCGCGCGCCCCACGGAGCGTCGACGTTGTCGTAGCTGTGCTGGCGGAACTCGCGCTGGCGGGTCATGTCCTGCACGGTGGCCGCTTCCACGTAGTGGTGGGTGGGCACGCGGGTGATGCCACGGCCGAACAGCGGCATGTAACCGGACAGGCTCAGGGCCAGGT
>NZ_QAIJ01000318.1:27379-68842 GCF_003060985.1 Stenotrophomonas sp. HMWF023 | reverse complement strand
GCACCACACCATCACGCAGCTGCTGCAGCTGCTCGTCGCTGGGCGTGCCTTCCACCTGCACCCAGTAGAGCTTGTCCGCCTTGTGCTTCGGGTCGGTCAGTTTGTGCGCCAGCGTGCCGTTGTCGGTCAGCAGCAGCAGGCCTTCGCTGTCATGGTCGAGGCGGCCGGCAGCGTAGACGCGCGGCGGCAATCCGAAGCCGGCCAATGTAGGCCGCGGCGGCATGCTGCGGTCGGTGAATTGGCAGAGCACGTTGAACGGCTTGTTGAAGGCAATCAGCATCGCGGGGACGGCGGATGGGGTGGTGCATTGTCCCATTCCCGCGCAGCGGCCGCGATCATCGGCGTGTCAGCCGAATACCTGCCACTTCAGCATGAAGGACACCAGCACCAGGGCGATGCCACAGGCACTGACGATGTTCGCCCGGCGCCGTCCAGTGCCCTGCGTAGGAAGGGCCTGCTTGGCGGCACGCTGCTCCAGCACGATGCCCAGCGCCAGTAGACCGAAACCTGCGGCACCCGCCAGGTCATAGGCATTGCCACCGTAGAAGATGTAGTCGATCAGGCGGATCGCCACCAGCACCGCGACAATGACCAGCAACAGCTTTTTCAAGATTCCGCTCCATGGAAGTGCGACCGGGTGGCGCCGGGCATCAGCCGACGCCACCGCTGCGATACGTTACGGCTTCACGAAACGCAGGGTCATGCGGTCGCTTTCACCGATGGCCTGGTACTTGGCGTCGTCCGCCTTGTCATGCTGGTTGGTCGGCGGCAGGGTCCACACGCCATTCGGATGGTCCTTGGTATCGCGCGGATTGGCATTGACCTCGGTGCGCGCGTCCAGCTTGAAACCGGCGGCCTCGGCCATCGCGATCACCTGCTGCTGGCCCACATAGCCGGTGTCGTCAGCGTCAGCCACGTCGGCCTTGGCGCGGTGCTCGACCACGCCGAGCACGCCGCCCGGCTTGAGCACGTTGAAGAAGCCCTGGAACATGCCCTGCGCCTGGCCGGCCTTGCGCCAGTTGTGCACGTTGCGGAAGGTCAGCACCACATCGGCCGAGTTGGCTGCACCGAACACCGGCTTGGCCGGGTCGTAGGCAACCACGGCGGTCTTGTCGAACTGTGCCGGTGCGGCGGCGTACTTCTTTTCCAGGCTGTCGCGGCTGCGCTGCTGGTAGTCGCGGCCGCGGCCTTCAGCCACGGCCTGCGGATCGACCACCGCGGCGATGTAATGCCCCTTGTCGCGCAGCAGCGGCGCCAGGATTTCCGAGTACCAGCCATTGCCGGGCGTGATCTCGATGACGGTCTTCTCCGGCGCCACGCCAAAGAAGCCCAGCGTCTGCGCAGGATGACGGAAACCGTCGCGCTTGACGTTGGCCGGGTCGCGGGTCGAGGCCTTCACCGCCGCATCGATCGCTGGCGACACCTGGATCTTTGCCGGGGCGACCGTGGCCGGCGCAGCGAATGCGGGAACGGCGACCAGCAGCGCCGAGGCAAGCAGCACGCGGCAACCACGCAGGGATGAGGCAGCAATCATCGGGGCGACTCCAGCGGAAGATGCGGCGAGACTAGCAGCCGCCGCGCCGCAGGTGTTCACAAAACGTTAGCCGCGTGCGCGTCGCGGAACACAGTTTTGTGGTCAGCGCCGCAGCGCGGTCACACATCGCGTTCTATCCTGAAGGACTTCCCCCAAGGAGTCCGTGCCCATGACGGCAATCCGCGAACTGGGCCGTTCCGGCCTGCATGTAGCTCCGCTCGCCTTCGGTGGCAACGTATTCGGCTGGAGCGCCGATGAGAAGGCCAGCTTTGCGCTGCTGGATGCCTTCGTCGATGCCGGCTTCAACCTGGTCGACACCGCCGATGTGTATTCAGCGTGGGTGCCGGGCAACCAGGGTGGCGAGTCGGAGACGCTGCTCGGCAAGTGGTTCGCGCGCAGCGGCAAGCGCGACAAGGTGGTGCTGGCGACCAAAGTAGCCAAATGGGCCGAGCGGCCCGGCCTCACCCCGGACAACATCAATGCGGCCGTCGAAGACTCGCTGCGTCGCCTGCAGACCGATGTGATCGATCTGTACCAGGCCCACGAGGACGATGAATCCACGCCGTTGGAAGCTACCCTGGCCGCGTTCGGTCGCCTGATCGAGGCAGGCAAGGTGCGCGCGATCGGTGCGTCCAACTACAGCGCCACGCGCCTGGCCGAAGCACTGAAGGTGTCCACCGACTACAAGCTTCCGCGTTACGAAACCCTGCAGCCGGAGTACAACCTGTACGACCGCGCCGGCTACGAGAAGGAGCTGGAGCCGCTGGTGCAGCGCGAGCAGATCGGCGTGATCAATTACTACGCACTGGCCAGTGGCTTCCTCAGTGGCAAGTACCGCACGCCGGACGATGCCGGCAAGAGCAGCGCGCGCGGCGCCACTGTGGTCAAGCGCTATCTGAACCCGCGCGGCCTGCGCATCCTGCAGGCGCTGGATGATGTGGCCAGCAAGCACAACGCCACTGCCGCGCAGATCGCGCTGGCCTGGCAGATCGCACGGCCGTCGATCACCGCACCGATTGTCAGCGCCACCAGCGTCGAGCAGCTGCACGACCTGCTGGCGGCGGCGAACCTCGCGTTGAGCGTGCAGGACGTGGCGCAACTGGATGCGGCCAGCGTGGAAGGCTGAGGAAGGACGGTGCCGACCAACATCGGCACCGTTCAGTAGATCCACGCCACGCGTGGATGCAGTAGCTCAACGCGGCAGACTGTCTTCGCCGACCAGCGCATGGTGCACGCCGATACCCGCACGCACCCCTTCAGCCATGGCCAGGGTAATGTTGCCGACCGTGGTTGCATCACCGGCCGCATGGACGTTCGGCAGCGAGGTCTGTTTCATCATGTCCACCTCGATCAGCACGCCCAGCGGACTTTCCACCAACGCGCAGCCCAGTTGCTGTACCAGCGGCGTGGCCATCGCCTGGCCGGCAGGCACGAACAGCGCACGCTGGGCGATGCGCCGGCCATCGGCCAGCTCGACCTCCAGCCAGGTGGGCTGATCGCCCTGCACGCCCACGACCGGCGTGGTTTCGATCTGCACGCCGCGCTGCTGCATGGCGGCCAGCTCCTCGTCGCTGATCGGCAGGCCCTGGCTGAAGAAGGTGACGTTGCCCCAATCGGCGAACAGCGGCGCCTTGCCGGCCGACATCGGATGGCCGCCGAGCAGGCCGATCGAACCGCCACCCACTTCGTAACCGTGGCAGTACGGGCAGTGCAGCACGGTGCTGCCCCAGCGTTCGGCCATGCCGGGCAGTTCGGGCAGCTGGTCGGCGATGCCGGTGGCCAGCAGCAGCTTGCGCGCAGTCAGCACCTGGCCGTCGGCGGTATGCACCTCCACACCCTCGGCGCTGGCCGTGGCCCGCACGGCTTCGGCATTCAGCCAGCGCACGGTCGGGTAGTCCAGCAACTGCTGGCGTGCGTTCTTCAGCAACTCGGCGCCACTGATGCCGTCCATGCCCAGTACGCCGTGCGAATGGCTGGCAAAGCGGTTTCGCGGCGAACCCGCGTCGATGATGGTGACCGGCCGGCGCGCACGCGCCAGGATCAGACCGGCGGCGATACCGGCGTAGCTGCCGCCGACGATGAGGACATCAGGATTCATGGTGACCTTCCAGGGAACGGTGATGGGCAAGATGGCGGGCGAAGTCGGCGCCGAGCTGGTCGAGGGTGGTTGCCTGCAGCCGCTGCTCGAGCAGGCGCTGTGCTTCGCGGGCACTCTCCAGCAGGGCCTGGTTGACCAGCTGCTGGATCGGGCAGCCGCCCATGCCTGCGCGGGTACCGACCTGGACCATCGGTGGTGAGCCAATGGCCTGGTAGACGTCGTGCAGGGTGATCGCTGCCGCATCGCGGGCGAGCTGGCTGCCGCCACCGTGGCCGCGCGTGCTGCGGACCAGGCCGGCCTTGTGCATCTGCGCCAGCAGGCGGCGGATCACCACCGGATGGGTCGGCAGGCAGGTGGCCAGCTGTTCGGAGGTTCGCGGCCCGTGCTGGCCGATCAGATGGGCGATCACGTGCAGGGCGTCGGAGAGCGGATTCGCGGATTTCATGTAACTACGTTAGTTACATTTAAACCGGCTGTCGAGAGTCTGCTTTCGTTCCATATGGACACATTTGTCCTATGAAACACATTCTTCACATCGTTAAACAGAACGGGAATGTGACACGCATCGCACTTCAGAGCCCTCTAGGACGGTCGATACCGCATCGCACCCCTTCCGAGATTCCGTCCCATGAAAGCCTCTTCCCATGCGCCGCGGCTGCAGTCGAAGCTGCTCGGTGCCGTTTCTGTTGGTCTGGCCGTTGTCCTGTTGTGCGCCTTGGCGGGCTTGGCGTCTGCCTGGTTGAAGCTGTCCACCGAAGTGCCCCCGGAGGTCGCCCACAGCCGCGACGCCGAGCGCCTGCAGCGTGAGTTCCGCGGGCAGGTGCAGGAATGGAAGAACGTGCTGCTGCGCGGTCACGATGACGCGTTGCGCCAGCACCACCTGCAGGCCTTCGACAGCGAAGGCCGCCTCGTTGCCGAACTGGCCAAAGGCCTGGCCGCCAGCCCCGATGCGCGCACGCGGGAACTGGCTCAAGCGTTTTCCGGCCTGCATGCTCAATTGCAGCTGGACTACCACGCCGCACTGCAGGCCTTCGCAGATGCCGGCTACGATCCTGCGGCCGGCGATTCACTGGTGCGTGGCAAAGACCGACCGGTGGCGACCGCACTGGATGCGCTGGGTACGCAGGCCACCCAGGTGGCCGAAGCCGCGGTGACCGCGCGTTCGCAGCAGGCACGGCAGACGCTGGTGCTGTGCGCCGCGCTGACCATTGGCGCGGCCGTGCTGCTGTTGATCGGTCTGGGCTGGTGGCTGCGGCGTGCCGTGGTGCAGCCGGTGCTGGCCGTGGAAGCGGCCGCGCGTGCGGTCGCTGCCGGCGATCTCGACTACCACGTGCAGGTGCGCAGCCGCGACGAGATCGGTCGCCTGGCGCAGGCGATGCAGGCCGTGCAGAACACCGTGCGCGGCGTGCTCGACGCACAGACCGCGATGGCCAAGGCACACGATGCCGGCACGATCAGCCACCGCATGGACAGCAGCGCCTTCCCCGGCGCCTACGGCACGATGGTGGCCGATACCAACACCCTGGTCGACGCGCACATCCAGGTGAAGATGCGCGCGATCGCGATCATGGGCCGCTATGCGGTGGGCGACCTCAGCCTGGACATGGAGCGTCTGCCGGGCGAAAAGGCGGTGATCACCCAGGCACTGGATGCAGTCAAATCCAACCTCGGCGCGATCAACAGCGAGATTCGTCACCTGGCCGAAGCTGCTGCCGCAGGCGACTTCAGCCAGCGCGGCGACAGCGCGCGCTTCGAGCATGATTTCCGCGCGATGGTCGATGGCCTGAACCGGTTGATGCAGACCACCGAACACAACCTCGGCGACGTCTCGACCATGCTGCGTGCCATTGCCGATGGTCGCCTGGGTGCACGCATGCAGGGCGATTTCCAGGGCGTGTTCGCGCGCATTGCCGGCGATGCCAACACCACGGCGGCACAGTTGGCCACGATCGTCACCGACATCAAGCACGCCTCGGGCAACATCCACACCGCCGCCGCCGAGATTGCCGCCGGCAACAACGACCTGTCGCGCCGCACCGAACAGCAGGCGGCGAACCTGGAAGAAACCGCTGCATCGATGGAAGAACTGACTTCCACGGTGCGCCAGAACGCCGAACATGCACGGCAGGCGAACCAGCTGGCGATCGGTGCACACAGCGTGGCCTCGCACGGCGGTGAAGTGGTCGGCCAGGTCGTGGCGACGATGGACGCGATCGAAGGCTCCTCGCGGCGGATCGCCGACATCATCAGCGTGATCGACGGCATCGCATTCCAGACCAATATCCTGGCGTTGAATGCGGCGGTGGAAGCGGCGCGTGCCGGCGAGCAGGGCCGCGGCTTTGCGGTGGTCGCCAGTGAAGTGCGTACGCTGGCACAGCGGTCGGCGGCAGCGGCCAAGGAAATCAAATCGCTGATCGAGGCATCGGTGGAACAGGTTGGCCACGGTGCGCAGCGTGTGCGCCAGGCCGGCGACACCATGGCTGAGATCGTCGCTTCGGTGCAGCGCGTGACCGACATCATGGCTGAGATTTCGGCTGCCTCGCAGGAGCAGTCGGCCGGCATCGAGCAGGTCAGCCAGACCATCATCCAGATGGACGGCACCACCCAGCAGAATGCCGCGCTGGTGGAAGAAGCGAGCGCGGCGGCACGCAGCCTGGAACAGCAGGCCAACCGGTTGATCGACTCTGTGGATGTGTTCGATCTGTCGACCACGGCCGCAGCTAAGGACGCGCTGGCGCGCGCGGCGTGATCCTTTGCAGGCAGCCGAGCATGGGCTCGGCTCTACACCGGGCCGTCGATCGTTCCGGGCTCTGTAGAGCCGAGCCTACGCTCGGCTCACATCAACGCAGGTAGTCGCTCTGCGCCATCGCTTCACCCAGGTAATCCAGGAACGAGCTGATCCGTGCCGATACGGCCGTGTTGCGGTAGTAGACCGCATGGATCGGCTGGTACACATCCAGCGTCTGTGCGGCCAGCACCGGTACCAATGTGCCGGCCGCACGATCACGTTCGGTCACGAAGTCGGACAGGCAGGTGATGCCCACGCCTTCCACCGCCAGCGTGCGCAGCGTCTCGCCGCTGGACACCGCGATATCCGGGCGCACAAGCAGCTGCCCGTCGGCATCGCCCGGCAGCGGCCAGCGGTTCAGCGATTCCGGTTCGTTGAAGCTGAGCAGCGTGTGCTGGCCCAGCGCCGCCACGCTGGCCGGTTCCCCGTGCGCGGCCAGATAGCCCGGGCTGGCCAGCACCTGCAGCCGGCAGCGCCCCAGAGCCCGCGCATGCAGCGTGGAATCAGCCAACGGGCCGATGCGGATCGCCAGGTCGGTACGCCGTTCCAGCAGGTCGATGTAGCGCTCGGAACTGTTCAACTCCAGCTGCACGTCCGGATAGCGTGCGCGGTAGCCGGCCACCAATGGCGCAATCACGTGCAACACGAACGGCATCGCCGCATCCACCCGCAGCCGGCCAGCCGGGCGCTCGCGGCGCGCGGCCATCTGCTCCTCGGCCGATTCCACTGCATCGATGATCGCCCGCGCATGACGCAGGTAGGCCTCGCCCTCGGCGGTCAAGTGCAGGCGGCGGGTGGTACGGGTCAGCAGGGTCGTACCCAGCTTGTCCTCCAGCCGGCCCAGCGCGCGGCTCACGCCTGAAGGCGTCTGCCCCAGCTGCTCGGCGGCGGCGCTGATCGAACCGCTGTCGATCACCGCCAGGAAGGCTTGCATTTCGTCGAGGGTGGTTTTCATGACGCCATTATTGACCACCAGGCAAGAGTGATTGGCGTGAAGACCGGTTTTTCGGCAAAGGTCGGCCGCGCACACTGCGCCCCTTCCTTCGCTCTGGACACTGTCATGATCCGTGGCATTCCGCTCGCCCTATTGGCGCTGACCCTCGGCGCCTTCGCCATCGGCACCACCGAATTCGTCATCGTCGGCCTGATCCCGACCATCGCCGCCGACCTGCAGGTCAGCCTGCCGTCGGCCGGCCTGCTGGTCTCCCTGTATGCGCTCGGCGTGGCCGTCGGCGCACCGGTGCTGACCGCACTCACCGGCCGTGTGCCGCGCAAGACCCTGCTGGTCGCGCTGATGGTGCTGTTCACCCTCGGCAACGTCATCGCGTGGATGGCACCGGGTTACACCTCGCTGATCGTCGCCCGCATCCTCACCGGCCTGGCCCACGGGGTGTTCTTCTCCATCGGCTCGATCATCGCCACCGCCGTGGTGCCGAAGGAGAAGGCCGCCAGTGCCATCGCCATCATGTTCACCGGCCTGACCGTGGCGCTGGTGACCGGCGTACCGCTGGGTACCTTCATCGGCCAGCACCTGGGCTGGCGCGCCACGTTCCTGGCCGTGGCCGGGCTGGGCGTGATCGCGCTGCTGGGCGCCCTGCTGTTCGTGCCGCGCGGCCTGGCACAGAGCGCGCCGGCCACCTTCCGCCAGCAGCTGGGCGTGCTTGCGCAGCCGCGCCTGCTGATGGTCTACGCCATCACCGCACTCGGATACGGCGGCACCTTCCTGTCCTTCACCTACCTGACGCCGATCCTGCAGGACGTCACCGGCTTCTCGGCCAACGCGGTCAGCCTGGTGCTGCTGGTGTATGGCGTGTCGGTGGCGATCGGCAACCTGTGGGGCGGGCGCATGGCCGACCGCATGGGGCCGGTGCCCGCGCTGAAGCGCATCTTCGCGCTGCTGGCCGTGGTGCTGCTGGTGATGACCTTCACCGCCCACAACACCTGGTTGATGCTGCTGACCGTACTGGCACTGGGCGCGGTGGCATTCGGCAATGTCCCCGGCCTGCAGGTGTATGTGGTCAAGCAGGCACAGCGCTACGCACCGCAGGCCACCGATGTGGCCTCGGGCCTGAACATCGCCGCGTTCAACATCGGCATCGCGTTGGGTGCGTCGCTGGGCGGCCTGGTGGTCGAGCACATCGGCCTGATGCACACGCCGTGGCTGGGCGCGCTGGTGGTGGTCGGCGCGTATGGCCTGACCGTACTGAGTGGCCGCCTGGACCGTCGCGACGGCATCGATGATCGCGCCGACGGCATCACCGTTGCGGCGCATTGATGAGCGCAATGCACCGTTGCCGGCATGCACACGGCCCCTGCCCTACCCTTTGTGATCACCTCCTTCCCCCGCTTTGGAGTTCCCCATGACTGTCCCCGCTTTCGGCCTTGGCACCTTCCGCCTGAAAGACCAGACCGTGATCGACTCGGTGCGCAACGCACTGGACGTCGGCTACCGCGCCATCGACACCGCGCAGATCTACGGCAACGAAGCCGAGGTCGGCCAGGCCATCGCCGAGTCCGGCGTGCCGCGTGACGAGATCTACCTGACCACCAAGGTGTGGATCACCGAGTTCAAGCGCGATGCGCTGCTGGCAAGCCTGCGCACCAGCCTGGAAAAGCTGCGCACCGACCATGTCGACCTGGCGTTGATCCACTGGCCGTCGCCGAACGACAAGGTCGACACGCCGATGGAGGAGTACCTGACCGCGCTGGCTGAAGCCAAGGCACAGGGGCTGACCCGCGAGATTGGCATCTCCAACTTCACCATCGCCCAGACCCGCAAGGCGATTGAGATCCTCGGTGCCGATGCGATCGCCACCAACCAGGTCGAGATCCATCCGTACCTGCAGAACCGCCTGCTGGTGAAGTTCCTGCAGGACAACGGCATCCGCGTCACCGCGTACATGAGTCTGGCCTATGGCGAGGTGATCAAGGACCCGGTGATCCAGGCCATCGCCGGCCGCCACCAGGCCAGCCCGGCGCAGATCGCGCTGGCGTGGGCGCTGCAGCAGGACTACGCGGTCATTCCGTCGTCGACCAAGCGCGAGAACCTGGCCAGCAACCTGGAAGCGGCAGCGATCCGCCTGACCGAGGACGACATGGCGCAGATCGCCAAGCTGGACCGCGGCCATCGCCTGGCCAATCCGGAAGGGATTGCGCCGGCCTGGGATTGATCCCAGCGTCGGGCACGGGCAGGTTTTGGTAGATGCCGACCTTGGTCGGCACTTACCTCTCGTCGATCGATGAAACACCGTGCCGACCAAGGTCGGCACCTACCAGAAGCGTGGGTTCAGCCCTCGCCCTGCAACAGCCACGCCCGCATCGCCGCACTGACTTCATCCGGCTTTTCCATCGGCGCCAGATGCCCGCAATCGGGCACCACCACCAGCTGAGAGTGCGGCGCCAACGCGTGCATTTCCTCGCTCACCGCCAACGGCGTGATGCGGTCGTTCGCACCACAGACGATCAGCAGCGGATCGCGGTAGCTGGCCAATACGTCGTGGCCATCACGGCGCTCCAGCGCGCTCTGCCGCAGGAATACCTCCGCACCCAATCGCGCGGTCATGTCGCGTACGCGCTGCACCAGCACGTAGTCGTCCAGCCGCGAGGCATCGATGTAGCTGCGCATCAGCACATCGCCAAAGCCATGGAATTTCCCCGGCAGGCGCACGCTGGCGCGCTGGCTGCGGCGTTGTTCGGCACGTTCCGGGGAGTCGGCATGGATCGAGGTGTCGATCAGGGCCAGCTGCATCACGCGCTCCGGCGCGGTGCGCAGGATCTGCTGGGCGACGAAGCCACCCAGTGAGAAACCGGCAAGCGCGAATCGCGGGGGCGCCTGCGCCAGCACGTCCTCGACCACCGCCTGCAGGGTCTCGCCCCGGGTCTGGTCGCCCACGGTGCAGTCGGCGATATCGGCCAGGTCGGCCAGCTGCGCGCGCCAGAGTTCGGCATCGTTGAGCAGGCCGGGGAGAAGGAGCAGGGGAATACGG
Organism: Stenotrophomonas sp. HMWF023; assembly: GCF_003060985.1. Lineage (NCBI taxonomy): Bacteria > Pseudomonadati > Pseudomonadota > Gammaproteobacteria > Lysobacterales > Lysobacteraceae > Stenotrophomonas > Stenotrophomonas sp. HMWF023. The sequence continues at coordinate 58,436 of NZ_QAIJ01000318.1, read as the reverse complement.
TCGGTCATGGCGGTATTGTGGCGCCTTCAAACCCACAAGACGACCAGACACCCATGGCCGATCCCTACAACAGCGGCACTCCCACCACCTCCGCAGCGCGCTTCGACGATTCGATGGTGACCACTGCCTTCGAGCTGCCCGGCTACCGCATCGCGCGCAACCTGGGCGTGGTGCGTGGCATCACCGTGCGCTCGCGCTCGATCGTCGGCAACTTCCTCGGCGGTATCCAGACGATCTTCGGCGGCAACATCACCATCTACACCGAGCTGTGCGAACAGGCGCGCGAGGAAACCTATCGCGACATGGTCAAGCACGCGCGGCAGCTGGGTGCCAACGCGGTCATCGGCATGCGCTACGACGCCACCGATGTGATGACCGGGCTGACCGAAGTGCTGTGCTATGGCACGGCGGTGGTGGTCGAGCCGCTGCGTTGAATCCGATGTTCCGCCGGGCATGGCCCGGCGCTACCGACAGGATAACGGTCACGCCACCGGCGGCACTTCGGGCACTTCCACCTGCTGCACCGGCAACGTCACCATCATCACCGTCGGATCGTCCGGATCCAGCCGGGTCTTGAAGCCCAGGCTCTGGCACATCGCCAGCATGGTGCTGTTCTCGCGCAGCACCTGGCCTTCCACCACGTCCAGGCCCAGCCATTTGGCGTACTCGATCATGATCGCCATCAGCCGCCAGCCGATGCCATGGCCCTTCAGGTCCGAACGGATCAGGATGCCGTACTCACCGCGGTGATAGTCCGCATCGGCATGCAGTCGCACCGCACCCAGCATCTCGCCGGTGCGCGGCTCAATAGCCACCAAGGCGATCGAGCGCGCGTAGTCCAGCTGGGTCAGGCGGGCGATGAACTCGTGGCTGAAGTGCTTGACCGACTGGAAGAAGCGCAGGCGCAGATCCTCATCGCTGACGCGGGCGAAGAACGCGCGGAACAACGCGTCATCTTCCGGCCGCACCGGGCGTACGAACGCGCGACCGCCGTCGGACAGTTCGATGGTGCGCTCCCATTCCTTCGGATACGGGAAGACGGCGAAGCGCGGATGGCCACGGCCCTTGTGCAGGATGCGCGACGGCGCAACCGCCACGCGCGCGTCCAGCGCCAGGATGCCCTTGCTGTCGACCAGCAGCGGGTTGATGTCCAGCGTGCGTACTTCGGGAATGTCTGCTGCCAGCTGCGCCAGCTTGACCAACGCCAGCGCCAGCGCGCGCTCGTCGGCCGCCGGCACATCGCCGTAGGCCTTGAGGATGCGTGAGGCCCGGGTCTGGCCGATCAGCTCGTGGGCCAAGCGCAGGTCCAGCGGCGGTAGTGCCAGTGCCTTGTCGTTGATCACTTCCACCGCCGTGCCACCACGACCGACCACGATCACCGGGCCGAACGTGGCGTCGTCGGCGATGCCGACGATGAGCTCGCGCGCCTTGGGGCGGACGATGGTCGGCTGCACCAGCAGACCGTCGATACGCGCGTCCGGTCGCAGCTGTCGCGCACGGGCAAGGATCGCCTTGGCCGCGCTCTGCACCGCAGGCAACGTCGCCAGGTTCAGGCGCACGCCATCCACTTCGGATTTGTGCGGAATATCAGGTGACAGGATCTTCAGTGCGACGGTCGCACCACGCTCCAGCAGCGGCTGCGCCAGGTCCATCGCCTCGTGTGCATCGCGTGCGTGCATCACCGGCGCAGAGGGGATGCCGTAGGCCTTCAGCAGTTCATGGGTGGCCAGTGGATCCAGCCAGCCTTGACCGTTGGCCAGCGCGGCCTCGACCAGCGCACGTGCACGTACGGTGTCCACGCTGAAGTCCTGCGGCAGGCTGGGCGGCGTTTCCATCAACGCGTTCTGCGCTTCGCGGTAACGCACCAGATGCTGGAAACCGCGCACGGCCTCGGCTTCGGTGGGATAGGTCGGCACGCGTGCTGCATTGAGGGTGGCGGTGGCCTGGTCGTCGTTGCCCAGCCACACAGCGAACACCGGCTTGTCACGGTGATGACGCGGGCGCAGGCCGAGCGTGCGGGTCAGCGCCTGCGCGGCGTCGGCCGAGGAGGTGAACGCCGTAGGCACGTTGACCACCAGCACCGCATCGTTCTCGTTATCGGCCAGCAGCGCCTCGATGGCTGTGGCATAGCGATCACCATCGGCGTCGACCACGATGTCGACCGGGTTGCTGCGCGACCAGCCCTGCGGCAGTACCGCATCGAGCTTCTGCACGGTGCTGTCGGACAGTTGCGCCAACGTGCCATGCAGGGCGATCAGCTGGTCCACCGCCAGGTGGCCGACGCCGCCGCCGTTGCTGAGGATGGCCAGGCGACGCCCGGGGAAGGTACCCAGGCGGCCCAGCGACTCGGCTGCGGTGAACAGTTCGTCCAGCGCACTCACCCGCAGCAGGCCGGCACGGTTGAATGCCGCGCCGTAGACATCATCGGCGCGCGCCAGTGCCTGCACGTGGGTATCGGCGCTGCCCGGCTGCACCCGTTCGGCACGCCCGGACTTCACCACCACCACCGGCTTGGCACGCGCAGCAGCACGTGCGGCCGACATGAACTTGCGGGCGTCCTTGATCTGCTCGACGTAGAGCAGGATGGCGCGCGTGCGGTAGTCGGTGGCGAAATAGTCCAGCAGGTCGCCGAAGTCCACGTCCATGGTGTCGCCCAGCGAAACCACGGCAGAGAATCCCACGGAGCGCGCCACGCCCCACTCCACCAGGGCGGCAGCGATCGCCGAGGATTCGGAGATCAGCGCGAGGTCGCCGGCCTGCGGGAAATGCGCGGCGATGCTGGCATTGAGCCGTGCATGCGGTGCGATCACGCCCAGGCAGTGCGGGCCGAGGATGCGCAGGCCATGCGCGCGCGCGGCGGCCTCCACCTGTGCCCACGGCGAACCCGGGCCCTCACCCAGATGCGCGGTGAGGATGATCGCAGCCTGCACGCCGCGTTCGGCGGCGGTGCGTACTACCTGCGGCACGATCGCCGCCGGCGCGGTGATCACCACCAGTTCCGGCACCCAGTCCAGGTCCTTCAACCGCTTCACCGTGCGGATGCCATCGATCTCGGCGTGGCGCGGATTGATCCATGCCACCTTGCCGGGGAAGCCGGTGCCACGCAGGTTGCGCATCACTGCGCGGCCGGCCGAGCGCTCACGCGGGCTGCCGCCGATCACCGCGACCGACTGCGGACGGAACACGGACTGCAGGTGGTAGGTACTCATGTGCCTACGTTACACGCACCTGCGCGGTGGCGGCATGATCGTGCGCAGGAACCTGGCATCGCATCCACGCATGGCGTGGATCTACTAGGGCTGCCAGGACCAGTAGATCCACGCCATGCGTGGATGACGCCCCCGTTACAGCAGGGTGCCGTGCAGGATGATCGCGGCGATGCTGAAATAGATCACCAGGCCGGTCACATCCACCAGGGTGGCGACGAACGGGGCCGAGGCGCTGGCCGGGTCGAAACCCAGCCGCTTGAGGATGAACGGCAGCATCGACCCGGACAGCGAACCGAAGGTAACGATGCCCACCAGCGCGGCGCCGATGGTGATCGCCAGCAGGATCCAGTGCTTGCCGTAGTCATGGAATCCACCGAGCTGCCAGATCACGATGCGTACGATGGCCAGGCAGCCGAGGATGGCGCCGAGCACCATGCCGGTGGGCACTTCGCGCAGGGCGACCTTCCACCAGTCGCGCAGGCGCAGCTCGCGCAGGGCCAGGCTGCGGATCAGCAGCGAGGTCGCCTGCGAACCGGAATTGCCACCCGAGCTCATGATCAACGGAATGAACAGCGTCAGCACCACCGCGCGCGCCAGTTCGTCCTCGTAGTGCTGCATCGCGCTGGCGGTCAGCATCTCGCCCACGAACAGCACGCTCAGCCAGCCGGCGCGCTTGCGCAGCATCTCGAAGAAGCTGATCTGCATGTACGGCTTGTCCAGCGCTTCCATGCCGCCGAACTTGTGCGCGTCTTCGGTGGACTCTTCGATCAGTGCATCGAGGATGTCATCGACGGTGACGATGCCGAGCATGTGCTGCTGCGCGTCCACCACCGGAATCGCCAGCAGATCGTGGCGGCGGATCAGTCGTGCCACGTCTTCCTGGTCCATCTGCGCATCCACCATCACCGGCGGATTGACCTGGGCCACGTCCAGGATCGATTCCTCCGGCAGGCCGGTGATCAGCCGGCGCATGGTCACCACCTGCTGCAGCCGCTGGCTGGCCGGGTCGAGGACGTAGATCGCATACACGGTCTCGCGCGTGCGCTCGACCTGGCGGATGTGCTGCAGGGTCTGGGCCACGGTCCAGGTGGCGGGCACGGCGACGAACTCGGTGGTCATCAGCGCACCGGCGGTGTTCGGCGGGTAGCTCAGCAGCTTCTGGATGGTCTGTCGGGCTTCGTTGCCCAGCAGCGGAATCAGGCGCGCACGTTCTTCTTCATCCAGCTCGTGGACGATGTCGGTGGCACGGTCGTCGGCCATCAGCCCCAGCAGCGCGGCGGCGCGTGCTGGTGGCAGCGCGGCAACCAGTTCGCCACTGCGGTGCAGCTCCGGCGCCTCCAGCATCTTCACTGCACGCGGCAACGACAGCGCGGCCAGCGTCTCGGCGGCGCGCTCCAGCTCGAGCGTATTGAGGAATTCCACCGCGTCGGCGGTGTTGTAGTTCGCCAGCGGTGCCGACAATGCTGCGGCATCGGCCACCGGACGCAGCAATTGCTTCTGGTTCATGGTGATTCGCCTTCATGGGGTGCGACATCGCGCAACGCCAACGCAGGCAAACCGTCCCGATGTCAGGCGGTGGCCATCGCTGGCGTCGACCGAGGTCGACTTCTACTGTCGCTGGACATGGGTTGGGAACTCCGCAAGGGTGTACTGACGGACATGCCGGCAGCGGCGGGCAGTCTGGACCTGCGGTCGGTGCAGGTCAACCCGCGGTCGGTGACCGGGCAAGCGGCCCACTGCCGTTCTCGTGCGTACACAGCCGCGCGCGCATAATGGCCAAGTGGCATCCGCCGCGCTTCCCCCCGCCGAACGGACGCACAGCCGGCCTCCCGATGACCAGGTATTCCCATGCATAGCGGTGGTCTGGAACTGGCATTGGTGCTGCTGCTGGCCGCGGTGATCGCGGTGCCGGTGTTCAAGAAGTTCGGCTTCGGCGCGGTGCTGGGCTACCTGGCGGCCGGCGTGGTGCTGGGGCCGGATGGCCTCGGCTTCGTACAGGACGCCGACCGCATCCTCGGCGCAGCCGAGATCGGCGTGGTCATGCTGCTGTTCGTGATCGGGCTGGAGCTGTCCCCTGCCCGGCTGAAGGTGATGCGGCGCTCGGTGTTTGGTGCGGGCGCGGCGCAGGTGGCGCTGTCCGGGCTGGTGCTGGGCGGCCTGCTGCTGCTCGATCACTTCCAGTGGAAGAGTGCGCTGGTGGTGGGCGTGGCGCTGGCGCTGTCGTCGACCGCGGTCGGCCTGCAGCTGCTGTCCGAGCACAAGGCGATCAACAGCGACCATGGCAGGCTGGGGTTTGCCATCCTGCTGTTCCAGGACCTGATCGCCATTCCGCTGCTGGCCGCGATTCCGCTGCTGGGCGGGGTCAAGAACGAGACGCTGCGCTGGGAAGATGCGGCCGTCGCGCTGGGCGCGCTGGCAGTGGTGATCCTGTTCGGGCGGCCGGTGCTGCGCCGCCTGTTCGGCATCATCGCGCGCACCCGCAGCCCGGAAGTGTTCACCGCCACCGCCTTGCTGGTGGTGCTGGGCACCGCCTGGTTCATGCAGGAGGCCGGCCTGAGCCCCAGCCTGGGAGCATTCCTGGCCGGCGTGCTGCTGTCCGATTCGGAATTCCGGCACGAGCTGGAATCGCAGATCGAGCCGTTCAAGGGATTGCTGCTGGGCCTGTTCTTCATCGCCGTGGGCATGGGCATCGACCTGGACCGCATCGCCGCCGAACCGTGGATGATCGCCGCGGGTGTGGCGATCCTGCTGGTGGTGAAGTTCAGCCTGCTGTACGCCATCGGCCGCATCGCCAAGCTCAGTTCCCGGCAGTCGCTGCTGCTGGGCAGCGTGTTGTGGCTGGGCGGCGAGTTCGCCTTCGTGGTGTTCAACGAAGCGCAGCGCGCGCACCTGCTGGGCAATGCCAACCATGACCGGCTGGTAGCGATCGTCGGCCTGTCGATGGCGATCACCCCGTTGCTGATGATCGCCCTGCTGCGCCTGCTCGGCCAGGAGAAGGCCGCGCCACGGCAGGCGGCGGAGGCCGACAAAGTGGCGCCGGACAATCGCCCGAAGGTGCTGATTGCCGGCATGGGCCGCTTCGGCCAGGTGATCGCGCGCCTGCTGACCGCGCAGAAGGTGCCGTTCGTGGCGCTGGAAGCGAACCCGGACACGGTGGCCGACCTGCGCCGCTTCGGCAACCAGTTGTACTACGGCGACCCGACCCGGCCGGAGATGCTGCGCGCCGCCGGTGGCGAGCACATCGACGTGTTCGTGATCACCGTGGACGACCCGGAAACCAACCTGCGCGCGGTGCGCATGGTGCGCCGCCTGTACCCGGACGCGACGGTGCTGGCACGCGCACGCAACCGCCAGCATGCGTGGCGGTTGATGGACATGTCGGCCGAGCCGTTCCGTGAAGTGTTCGGTACCAGCCTGGAAATGAGCGGGCGCGTGCTGACCGCGCTTGGCGTGGCCCCGAACGTCGCCGAGCGCCATGTGCAGCAGTTCCGCGAACACGACGAGAAACTGTTGCGCGACCAGTACCTGGTCTACGACGACGAGGCGGCGGTGATCCAGACCTCGCGCGATGCGCGCAACGACCTGATGCACCTGTTCGAAGCGGACGCGGAAAGCGAAGACAAGTAGATCCACGCCATGCGTGGATGCTTCTCTGTTTCGCCGCACGATCATCCACGCATGGCGTGGATCTACTGAAAGCATCCTGCCGACCAACGGTCGGCACCCATCCAATGGGGGCCGACCTTCAGCCGTTGTCGCGCAGGAACCTGGCCATCGACGATACGCCCGGCACGCGCGGCTCGAACTCGGCGGCGACGTCGATGAAGCCGCGCATCACCGCGATCTCGCGCGGGCTGCGGTTCAAGCCGTCGCGCGCTTCCGGATCGGCACCGGCGCGCAGCAGGCGCTGCACCAGCAGCGGCAACCCGTGCAGGGCGGCCAGGTGCAACGGGCCGAAGCCACGCGGGTCGCGCACATCCAGGCTCACGTCTTCATCCAGCAGGCGCTCGACAGCGGCCATCACCACCTGCTCATCGCAGGCGGTGCCCGGTTCGGCGCGCGCACCCATCAGCAGCAGCAACGGCGTAACCGCACCGGCGGCGGCCTGGTCCGGTTCTGCACCGGCCAGCAGCAGGGTGTCGAGCAGCGCCAGCAGGCGCGAACGATCGCGCGCACTGAAGCCATACAGGGCTGCGCAGTGCAGCGGCGCCAGCTGCTGGGCATCGCCGGCATGCACGTCGGCACCGGCAGTGAGCAGGCGCGCCACGATGTCCGGCAGCCCCAGTGCCGAGGCCAGCATCAGCACGGTGACCCCGCCTGGCAGGCGATGTTCGAGCTGCGCCCCGGCGTCGAGCAGGGCCGAGACGATCTCGACCTGGCGCATGCTGACCGCCGCCGACAACGGCGTCGCACCACTGGCAGCGGCATGCTGCGGATCAGCACCGCGCGACAGCAGCAGGTCGACCACGGCCAGATGGCCACCGCCGGCAGCACGCAGCAGCGCGGTGCAGCCCTGCGCATCGACGGCGTCGATGGCAAAGCCCAGATCATTCAAACGACGCACGGCATCGACGTCGCCGGCCATCGCGGCGGCCGGCAGATCGCCTTCGCGCAGAGTCCTGCGCGGAAGCGGCCAGACCCGCCAGTCCAGCCAGTCAGCCAGATCGCGACGACCGATCGACAGCGCCACGCCCAGCGGCGTCTGCCCATCGGCAGCACGCGCTTCGGGCGAGGCACCGTGCTGCACCAGCAGCTTCAGGGCACTTTCGCGCGCCAGTGCGGTGGCCAGATGCAGCGCGGTCATGCCATGGCTGTCGCGTGCTTCACGGTCCACGCCAGTGGTGAGCAGGGCCTGCTGCAGGCGCAGCCAACCCAGGCGCACCGCCAGTGACAGCGGCGGATCACCGGCCGGCGAGGCAGCAAACGGGTCGGCGCCACGCTCCAGCAGTTCCAGCGCCAGCTGTTCCAGGCCACGCGCCGCCTGGTCGTGCTGCGCACAGGCGGCCAGGAAACGCGCGAGGCCACCACGGCCAGCCGGCGACAGGCCATGCTGCAGCATCACCTGCAGGGCCGGCACGGCATCGATACCGCGCGACAGCAGCGCGAACATCGGTGTATCGGTACAGGCGTCACGCACGTACGGATCGGCACCATGGGCGAGCAGCCAGTCGACCGCACGCGGCTCCAGCGCCAGCTCCGGGTCGAGCAGCAGGCCACCCAATTCTTCCGGCTGGCACAACCTGGCCAGCGCGGCCATGCCATCGGTATTGCCGAACCCCAGCGCCTCGCGCAACAGGGTCAACGGCGGGCGATCGGGCAGCAGGCCGCTGGCACTGGCCGTCTCACCGCGCTCGGCCAGGCCATCGCTGACGGCGGCAGGCAACGGGTAAGACGGGTCCAGCAGAGCCACGATCGCCCAGCGACCGGCTTCGGCGGCGTAGTCCACCGCACGTCGACCGGCCGGATCGCTGCCGTCGGCGGCGATGCCCAGTTCCAGCAGGCGCTTGATCAACAGCGGCGAAACGTCCTCGGCCATCGTTGCCAGCAGCACCGCGTTGCGGCCATCGGTGTCGACAGCAACCAGGTCGGGCTTGTGCGGTAGCAGGTGCTCGACCACGGCGGCGCGGCCGGCACGTGCAGCTTCCAGCCACGGAGTACGGCCCAGTGCGTCGCGCGCTTCCAGGTTGGCACCGGCGGCAAGCAGCACGCCGATGATGTCCACGTGGCCGGCCAGTGCCGCTTCGTGCAGCGCGCTGCGGCGCTGGCGGTCACGCGCGTCGGCACGTGCCTTGTGCTTGAGCAGCAGCTGCACGCCGGCCGGATCATCGTCTTCGGTGGCGGCCGCAGCCAGCAGCACCGGGGTGCCGTCAGCCGGTTCGCTGCGGGCGCCGCGCTCCAGCAGGAAGCGCGCCAGGCGCCAGTTGCCGACCTGGCAGGCCACTGCCAGCGGCGACCAGCCATCACGGTTCAGTGCGTCGACTTCAGCCGCTGCATCGCGCAGCAGCGCGGCCACGCCCGGGTCGGAACTGCGGGCGGCATGGTGCAGGGGCGTATTGCCCTCACTGTCCGTGGCGCGCGAATCGGCACCATTGGCCAGCAGGGTCATCACCGCTTCCGGACGCCCATGCCAGCTGTCGCGGGTGGCGGCCAGCAGCGGGGTCATGCCGCGATGCGGCGCGTTCACATCGACGCCGCGGCCGATCAACTCACGCAGCAGGCGCAGGTCCGGCAGGACAGCGGCGAGCACCGCCAGGCTGCGCTGGTCGCGCCAGTTCGGGTCAGGCAGGGAATACGGATCGGCGCCGGCCTGCAGCAGCTGCAGCGCACGGTCGATGCGGCCGTGGCGTGCGGCTTCGTACAGGGCCGGGGTCAGCTCCTGCGGCGCCAGGGCTTCCAGCGGCGTGGTGTCCACGACCGCGCTGAACAGCGTTTCGCGATCGACCGGCAGTTCAGCGCCAAGCGGGCTGCGCAGCGAGACCAGCGGCGCCGGTGCAATGCGCTGCAGCAGCAGATGCAGCAGTGGCGACAGCAGCAGTACTGCCAGTGCCGACGGCCAACGTGCGCTTTCCGGTAGCAGGTCCGGCCAGGTCGGCAGTACCACCAGTGCCGCCAGGGCCATCACCAGTGCCGCCGCGCCAAGGCCACGCCAGGCGCTGAGGTCACGGCCGGCCAATGCCTGCCAATGCTGGACCAGGCCACCATCGAGACGCTCGACATCGTTCCACAGCGGCCAGGTGCGCCAGGCCGCCAGCAGGCCGGCGCTGACCAGCACGCTCAGGCCCAGCACCGCGGCCAGGCTGCCGCTGTCGCGCAGCGCAGCCAGTGGCCAGGCCAGCAGCAGGGCCAGCAGCAACGGCGCGGCGGTCCACAGCGCCAACAGTGCCGGCAGGTCCTGGCGGGCGATCACCTTGGGTGGCAGCAGCGCGCGGCTGCGCCGCCACCACGAAATCCCCAGCGCGAACGCCGGTTGGGCCAGGGCCGCCAGCACCGCGCCGGGCAGGCCACCCAGCGCAGAACCCAGCGCCAGCAAGGCACCGAGGGTGAAGGCCAGCGACAGGGCGCGGGATCGGGAAAGCTCAGTCATAGTGGCGCAGCATCATGCTGCTCACCGACGGTGGCACCTGTAGATAGAACCCGCGCTCGGTCAGTTCGCTGCGCACCTTGGCCGGATCGGCCTGGGCCAGCTGCCGCTGCGCGTCCAGGGTCACTTCCAGCACGAAGACGAGCGCACCCAACGACGCAGACAGCGGCGCAGGCAAAGCGCTGAAGTCATCGCGTCGGGCGAGATAGACGTAGGTGTCCGGCTTGAGTTGGCTTTTATAGACGTAGGCGTGCATGTCCACGGGACGATAACCCGGGAAGAGCCGTGATTGTGTCGGAAAGCCGACACCGGGGAAAGCCGTCACGCGACGATGGCGGCGTGATCGACGGCGTTTCCCCGGTGAGGTTCAGCAATGTGGCGAGGCCGTTCAGCCAGCGCCACCGTTCCGCCGCGCTTACTTGACCTTGGCGTAGGTGCCCTTCAAGGCCACGCCAGCGACGAAGGTGCCGGCCCAGCACTCGTAGTTGGTCGCGCTCTTGAACTCGTTCTTCTTGTAGTAGCTGACGATGTCGACCACGGCGTTGGCGCCGCGCGACTTGGCACCGTCCTGCAGCGCCAGCAGCGCCGACAGCGCGACCCAGTTGCAGGCCTCGACGTCGCTCTTGTTGGCGGCATTGGTCTTCTTGTTGGTCACGTCTTCGCCCAGGCGCTGCTGCACGCTGACCGGCTGGCCGGCCAGGTAGAAGCGCACGCTGCCGTCGATGCCGGCATCTTTGGCGGCCTGCGAACTGATCAGCTCGCGCAGGGACTGCTCGACGCGGGTATCGCGCGCCGAAGCGGTGGAAGTCAGGGCCAGCAGCGCGGTGGCAGTGGCGATCAGCAGGGTGCGGCGCATCGGAACGTCTCCTTGTTGAGGTGCGGGTACGGCGGGATCACGCGGTCCAGCGACGGAACACCAGCGAGGTGTTGATGCCGCCGAAGGCGAAGTTGTTGCTCATCACGTACTCGGCCTGCAGGTCGCGGCCTTGCCCGGTGATGAAGTCGAGCTGGCCGCAGCGCGGGTCCACCTCGACCAGGTTCAGGGTCGGCGCGAACCAGCCGGCGCGCATCATCTCGATGCTCATCCAGGCTTCGAACGCACCGCAACCGCCCAGCATGTGACCGACGTAGCTCTTCAACGAGCTGATCGGCACGCGGCTGCCGAACACCTGGGCGGTGGCCTGGGTCTCGGCGATGTCGCCGTGGTCGGTGGCGGTGCCGTGGGCATTCACGTAGTCGATCTGCGCAGGTTGCAGACCGGCGTCTTCCAGCGCCAGGCGCATGGCCTGGGCCATGGTGTCGGCGCTGGGCTGGGTGACGTGCTGGCCGTCGCTGTTGGTGCCGTAGCCCACGATCTCGGCAAGGATGGTCGCGCCGCGTGCCTGCGCGTGCTCCAGATCCTCCAGGATCAGCGTGCAGGCGCCCTCGCCCAGCACCAGGCCGTCACGGCCGGCATCGAACGGGCGCGGGGTGGTGTGCGGTGCATCGTTGCGCGTGCTGGTTGCGAACAGGGTGTCGAACACGGCCGCGGCGGTGGCGTCGAGCTGCTCGGCGCCACCGGCCACCATCACCGTCTGCTTGCCGCTGCGGATCGCTTCGTAGCCCGCGCCCACGCCCTGGCTGCCCGACGTACAGGCACTGGAGGTGGTGTAGACACGCCCGGACAAGCCGAAGAACACGCCGATGTTGACCGGCGCGGTGTGGCTCATCATCTTCAGGTAGGTGGTGGCGCTGATGCCGTCGGTGGTGAACTCATGCAGCATGCGACCGAATTCGCCGGTGGCCTCGTGGCTGCCCGACGATGAGCCGTAGGCCACGCCGGTGCGGCCACTGCGCAGCACCGGGTGCTCGAACAGGCCCGCCTCACGCAGGGCGACCTCGGTGGCGCGCACCGACATGATCGCGACCTTGCCCATCGAGCGGGTGGTCTTGCGGTTGTAGTTCGGCGGCAGCTCGTAGTCCTGCGCGGGCGCGGCCAGCTTGGTGTTCAGGCCCGCATACACATCCCATTCCGGCATCGAACGCACCGCGTTGCGGCAGCTGCGCAGATGGGCCTGGATGGTCGGCCAGTCGTGGCCGAGCGGACTGATGGCGGCGGCACCGGTGACCACCACGCGACGATCGGCAGCCATCAGATCATCCCTCCGTTGACCGAGATCACCTGGCGGGTGATGTACCCGGCCGGCTCGGACAGCAGGAACGCGACTGTGGCCGCCACTTCCTCGGGACGGCCGACGCGGCCGGCCGGGATCAGCTTCAATGCGTGTTCGACCACTTCTTCGTTGAGCATGTCGGTCTCGATCAGGCCCGGGGCCACGCAGTTGACGGTAATCTGGCGGCTGGCCAGCTCCAGCGCCAATGCCTTGCTGGCACCGATGATGCCGGCCTTGGCTGCACTGTAATTGACCTGGCCACGGTTGCCGGCCACGCCGGACACCGAGGACAGGGTGACGATGCGGCCCGGCTTGCGCCGCCGCACCATCGGCATGATCAGCGGATGCAGCACGTTGTAGAAGCCGTCCAGGTTGGTGTGGATCACCTGGTCCCAGTCGTCCTCTGACAATGCCGGGAAGGCGCCGTCACGGGCGATGCCGGCATTGCACACCACGCCGTAGTAGGCGCCATGTGCTTCCACGTCTGACTCCAGCGCGGCACGTGCGGCGGAACGATCGGCCACGTCGAAGGCCAGCACGCGGGCCTGCTGGCCCAGTGCCTGGATCTCGTCGGCCACTGCCTGTGCTTCCTCCACACGGCTGCGGCAATGCACCACCACGTCGAAGCCATCGCGCGCGATACGCAGCGCAATGGCCCGGCCGATGCCCCGGCTCGCGCCGGTCACCAGCACGCTTCGATTCCCTGTCATGCCTGTCCACTCTCCAGATAGGCCATCGAGTCGGCCGGTTCGAACACCGACACGTTGGCAACCGCCCATTCTTCTTCGCCTGCCAGGATGCGGCAGGCGAACATCCCTAATCCATTGTCGCCCAACAGTTCGCAACGCGCCTGTACCTGCAGGCGGGTGCCGCTGGGGAAGCTGCTGCGCGTGCTGGTGTAGCGCCGGCTGCCGAGCAGGAAGCCCAGCTGCGGCGGGTTGCCGGCCGTACGCGCACGGCAGCCGGCCCAGGCGGCGATGGCCTGGGCCATGTATTCGATGCCGACCCAGGCCGGGACCGCACCGTCTTCGATGAACAGGCCGGCCTCGGGCACCACCAGTTCCGCCTCGATGCCCTCCTGGTCCCAGCGCAGGATGCGGTCCAGCAGGCACATGTCCTGGCGGTGCGGCACCACCTCTTCGATGGCATACAGCGGCATGTTCATCGGCGCTCCAGTGCCAGCACGGCATTGCTGCCGCCGAAGGCGAACGAATTGCTCAGCACCCGCCGCGGCAGCTGCGGCAGGAAGGTCGCCGGGGCGACCAGCGGCAACGCCGGCAGCGCCGGATCGGCCACGCCGTCCCACCAGTGCGGCGGCAGCTGCTGCTGCGGGTTCTCGGCCAGCAGGATCCAGCACAGCGCCGCTTCGATCGCACCGGACGCACCCAGCGTGTGGCCGGTCAGTGGTTTGGTCGAACTGGCGGGCACATCGGTGCCCAGTACCTGCGCCACGGCGTGGCTTTCCATCGCGTCGTTGTGGCCGGTCGCCGTGCCATGCAGGTTCACATAATCCACTTCCGAAGCTGCCCAGCCAGCGCGCTGCAACGCCTGCTGCAGGGCATCGATGGCGCCCAGGCCCTGCGGGTCCGGTGCGGACATATGGTGCGCGTCGGCCGACTCACCCCAACCGGCCAGGCTGACCGGACCCGGCTCGCGGGTCAGCAGGAACAGCGCGGCGCCCTCGCCGATGTTGATCCCGCAGCGATGCTGCGAGAACGGGTTGCAGCGCACTGCGGAGACCGATTCGAGTGCGCTGAATCCGGCGACGGTGAACCGGCACAGGGAATCGGCACCACCGGCGATGACCGCATCGACAATGCCCGAACGCAGCATGCGCGCAGCCGACATCAACGCCTTGGCGCTGGACGAGCAGGCCGTGGACAGCGTCCAGGCCGGGCCCAGCGCACCGCTGCGCTCCCGCACGAACTGCGCGGCGGTGCCCATTTCCTGCTGTGCGTAGTCGAACCCTTCGGGCCAATGGCCATGTTCGGCGCGGGTACGCAGTGCCTGCTCGGATTCACCGATGCCCGAGGTACTGGTGCCCAGCACCACGGCCACGCGCTCGGCACCGTAGCGGCTGATGGCATCGGCAACGGCCGGCGCGATCTGCGCCAGGGCCACGTCCAGCAGCGCGTTGTTGCGGCCACGCAGGGACACCGGCAGTGCTTCCAGCGTCGGCAACGGGCTGTGCACTTCGCCCAGCGCCAGGGTGCGACCTGGCAGCAGGGTGGCGTTGTCGCTCAGCCCGCCGGGCACATCGGCAAACAGCGCAGCCGCCACCGCGGCGCGGCCGTCACCCAACGCGCAGACCACGCCGAGGTCGTTGAGGAAAATGGGCGCGCTCTTCATTGCTGGCCGGCCATGTCGATCGATTCGATGCGCAGGGTGTAGCCCTCGGCGCGGTTGTCCAGTTGCGCGCTGCCATCGGCCAGGCGCTGCAGCTGCAGCCACACGGTGCCGTCGCGCGACAGGCTGCGCTGGCGGCCGTCATCGATCACCTGCCAGCCGGCCGGCAGCGCGGCGGCAATGGCGTCGGTCGGCCACAGCGCGAACTGCAGGTCGTCCAGCACGCGTTCGGCGCGTACCTGCGGCGGCAGCCACGGTGCACGCTGCTGGGTCAGCTGCTGGCCATCCCACTGCAGGCGCACGCCGGTCTGGCCCATCGCCTGCACGGCCAGCCGCACCTGCTGCGCGTCAGCCTCCAGCAGCGCGTCCAGATCACGCTCGTGGCTGCCGAAGCGGAAGTGCAGCTGCTGCTGCAGGGCCAACGGCGCCGGCAGGCTGGACGGTGCCAGCCGCAACGGCGGCAGTTCGACCAGCGGCCGCGGCATGCGGCTGGCACAGGCGGCCAGCAGCAGGCACAGCAGGACCGCAGAGAGGCGGGCAATCAGGCGCTGCACAGTTCCTCCAGCACACGCATGCGGCGGCCACTGTCGTCGGCCACATACGGATTGTTGGTGTCCCAGGCGTAGCCGGCCAGGATGGAGCTGATCATGTCGCGCACCTGCGGCTGCTGGTCGGGGTGGTAGATGATCTTCTGGAAGCCGCCCTGGTACCAGCTTTCGACGAAGCGGCGGAAGGTTTTCACGCCGGCACGCAGCGGAATCGAGAAGTCGCTTTCCCAGTCAACGGTCTCACCCGCGTAGCGGCGCTTCAGGCATTCGCTGGCCAGCTGCGCGGATTTGAACGCGATGGTGACGCCGGAGGAGAACACCGGATCGAGGAACTCGCCGGCGTTGCCCAGCAGCGCATAGCCCGGGCCCCACAGCGAGCTGACGTTGGCCGAATAGCCGGTGATGCGGCGCACTGGCAGCACCGCCCATTCGGCGTTGGCCAGCAGCGAGGTCAGGTTCGGGTCCTCGCCGACGATGGCCTGCAGCTTCTGCAGATCGTCGCCT
Source organism: Stenotrophomonas sp. HMWF023 (assembly GCF_003060985.1). NCBI lineage: Bacteria > Pseudomonadati > Pseudomonadota > Gammaproteobacteria > Lysobacterales > Lysobacteraceae > Stenotrophomonas > Stenotrophomonas sp. HMWF023. The sequence continues at coordinate 42,595 of NZ_QAIJ01000318.1, read as the reverse complement.
TCGTAGCGCTCGAAGAATGACGGCTCGGCAACCACGCCCAGCGAGCAGCAGCCGTTGGAGAACGGGATCGTCCAGTACCAGACGTCGATGTGCTCGGGATGGGTGGTGATCAGGATCTTGTTGCGGTCGAAATCCGCTTCGGCCGGGATGTTGTCGCGCACGTGGCAGAAGATCGCGCCACGCACCGGGAAGTTGGACGGCGATTCCAGGTCGAGCAGGCGCGGCAGCAGGCGTGCGAAGCCGGAGGCGTCGAGGATGAAATCGGCTTCGATGCGGTACTCGCTGCCATCCGGGCGGCGCACGTTCACCACCGGCTGTTCGCCCGGCTCGACCGCCAGCACTTCATCGCCGAAACGCAGGGTCGCACCCATGCGCTCGGCGCCACGCGCCAGCACGTTGTCGAAGTCGGCGCGCTGCACCTGGTAGGTGGTGCCCCAGCCCGGCGAGAACTTCTTCCTGAAATCGAACGCGGTACGCGCTTCCCCGTGCACGAAGGCCGCGCCGTTCTTGTACTGGAAGCCCGCCTCGACCACGTCCTGCAGCAGACCCGCTGCTTCGATGTATTCCATGCTCTGCGGCAGCAGGCTCTCACCGATGGAAAAGCGCGGGAACTGCTGGCGTTCCAGCATCAGCACCTTGCGGCCCTGCTGGCGCAGCATCGCCGCGGCCACCGAGCCGGCCGGGCCGGCGCCGATGATCAGGATTTCGGTACGTTCCACGTCTTCGTGGCTGGAAAAATCAGCGGCATCCACAGCAGTAGTCATCGGTGCGTCCTTGTTGCTCGATCAGGTGGAAAGGCGGAGGAATCGGAATGAAGCGTGCCCGCTCAGGCCGGCGGAACGTCATGCGGTGGCGGCCGGAACAGCGGCGAAATCAGCCAGACCAGGCCGATGCCGAACAGCAGGGTGAGCCCGAACGCGCGCAGCGCCGGTGTCTGCGAAAGACCCAGCAGGCCGAATGACAGCCAGGTGCTGGCCGCACCCACGCATACCGCCAGCCAGGCACTGGCGTCGCCGCGGTGCTCGATCAGGAAGATGCCGTAGTCGATGCCCATGCCCAGCAGCAGCATCAGCGCCAGCACGTTGAACAGCTGCAGCGGCTGGCCGAACAGGCCAAGCAGGCCCAGGGTGAGCGCACCGGCCACCAGGGTGGGGGCGAACACGCGCCAGGCCTGGCGCCGATAACGCAGCCACAGGGCGCCGAACACCAGCGCGATGCCGACCAGCAGCAGGCCGCCCATCAGCTTGCGGTAATGGCCCAGCAGCTGCGAGAAGTCAGCGGTGCGGTCGACCCAGCGCACGCCGTTCAGGCCTTCGGCGGCACCGCGCAGGGTGGCCAGCGCATCGGCACGCGACAGGTCATCGACCATCACCACGCTGATCATCTGCCCGCCTACGTTGCCCACCCACAGGTGGCGGAACGGCTGCGACGCGGGCGAAGCGAGGAAGGCCTCTGCGCTCAGCGGCGCCGCCGCGAATGCAGGGCGCTGCAAGGGCTCACCCACCGCTTCGCCGACGGCGGCCAGCACACCCGGTTCCACCCGGGCGGTCAGCGCCGCATCGGCCTGCTGTCGAGCGGGCGACGGCAGCCAGTCGCTGATCGCACGGTACCCGCCGATGCGCTTGTCGTTGGTCAGTTCGCGCAGGCGCGTGGTCAGCGCTTCTTCGCGCTGCAGCAGTTGTGCGGCATCGCTGCCCTGCACCAGGTAGAACTGCGCCGGGCTGGGCATGCCCAGCAGCTGGCTGAGGCGGATCTGCTGGGCCATCAGCGCCGGCGGCGACGACTGCAGGCTGCGCAGGTCGTCGTTGCTCTGCAGGCGGGCGATGCCGATGGCCGACACCAGCGCGGCCACGCCGAGGAAGATCGCCACCGGGCGACGCCCGTGCAGGCGCGGGAAACGCTCCAGCGTATTGCCCAGCCACTGCGCGAAGCGGGTGGTACGGATCTCGCCACCGTCCAGCCACGGGAACCAGAAGATCACCGTGAGGAAGGCCGCAGCCAGACCAACCACCGAGAACAACGCCATCTGCCGTAGGCCGGGGAACGGCGCCAGGCCCAGTGCCAGGTAGGCCAGCGCGCTGGTCAGCAGGGCAAGCCACAGGCCCGGCAGCAGGTGCCGCAGCAGCTTCCAGCGGCGGTCGGCCGGCTCGGCCTGGCGCGAAGCAAACCAGTGGATGCCGTAGTCCTCGGCCACGCCGACCAGCGAAGCACCGAACACCAGGGTCAGCACATGCACCTTGTCGAACACGAGCACGGTGACCGCCAGCGCCACACCACAACCGATCAGCAGCGAGGCGGCGACCAGCAGGATCGGCCGCAGCGAGCGGAACGCCAGCCACACCAGCAGCAGCACCGCCGCCAGCGAGCCCCAGCCGATGGTGTTGATCTCCTGGTTGGCCTGCACGGCGGCCGCTTCGGCATGCAACGGCACGCCGGCATGCAGGATCTCCAGATCCGGCGCAGCGGCCTTGGCCGCCTGTCCGGCGCGTTCGAGCAGGCCATCGAGATGGCGCTCGCCATCAAGCCTGAAAGCCGAGCCCGGTGTATCGAACTGCAGCGCCGCCCAGTGCTTGCCCTCGGCCTCCAGCAGACCATCATCGCCCAGGCGCAGCCCGGAGCCCTGGGCCTGCTGCTGCCACCACTGCGGCCACAGCGACAGCGGATCCTGCCGCCACTCGGTCAGGCGCGGCGCGCCCATCGGTCCGTACAGCGCACCCAGCGCCTGTTCGGCCAGGGCAGCGGGTTCGGCCTGCTGCAGCTGCTCGCGCTGGGCCGGGGTCAACAGGCGGTCGCGGTACGGTGCATAGAACGCACGCGCGTCATCGAACCAGCCTTCGATCGAACCACTGGGCACCAGCAGCGCGCTGTCGGCATCACTGGCCATTGCCGCAGCGAACGCTGCCTGCGCGCGCTTGGCGGCGGCACCGTCGGTGCTGCCGAGCAGCACCACCACCTGCCGCGAGCTGCCATCGGCGATGCGCCGGGTGACGTCGCTGAGCAGACGGTCGTGCGCGTCCTGCGGCAGCAGGGCGAGGATGTCGGTATCGATCCGTGATTCCTGGCTCCACAGGCGCCACTGCTGCGCGCCCAGCACCAGCAACAGCAGCAGCCAGGCGATGCCCAGCCAGTGCCACCAGCGACGCAGGCGATCCGGCGCGGCGCTGTCACTCAAAGCGGCGCGCCTCGTCGACGTTCAACGTGGCCGGCGCTTCGCTCAGCGCAGTGAACTGGATGCGGGTGCGATCCTGGTTGGCTTCGACGATCTCGACCTGGCGCACGTAACGGTCGCCCTGCAGCGTCAGCGACTGGAAGGCCTTGGCCAGCATCGCCGATTTCGGCGTCAGCTTCAGTTGCCATCCCTGCCCTTCACGCGTGGCCTCGACATTGAACTGGCTGGACAGTGCCTGCACGTCGCCGCTCATCAACGCGAACATGATCGCGTTGACCGAGCGCATCGCCGGCTGCTGGCGCGCGTCCAGTTCGACGCGGGTGCTGCCATCGCGCTGGCGGCTGAGGATGCGGTCGGCGGTGACCACCACCTCGGACGGGAATGGCTTGAGCGTGGACCAGATCACCCCATGCTTGCGCGCGACCACGAACTGGCCCTGCGAACGCAGCGGGTTCTTGAAACCACTGACCTGCTTTTCCTGGGTGAACTGCCCGCGCAGCACGTCCGGCCGGGCGACGGTCTGGGTGATGGCATCGACGGCGGGATCAGCGGCCTGCAGCAGCGGCGCGGCAACCAGCAGCAGCGCGCACAGCAGCACGCGCGGAAGACGAAGGGATCGGATCACGGGGCAGGCACTCCAAGACGCTGCCACAGCACCGGCGGGCACTGGTACAGCATTTCCTTGCTGGCCGCGTCGACCGCGACCTGGATGGTCATCGCGCGGGTCAGCACCTGGCCGCTTTCCGCATCGAGGATCTCGTATTCGATCTTCAGCCGGTTCTCCCACTCGACGATGCGCGAGCGCACGCGCAGCGCCTGGTTGAACAGCAGCGGCCGCACGTACTTCACCCGTGCGTCGACCACCGGCCACAGGTAGCCCGATTCGAGCATCTGCGGATAGTCGTAGTCGTAGCGTTTCAGCAACGCACAACGGGCGATCTCGAAGTACTTGAAGTAGTTGCCATGCCAGACCACGTTCATCGGATCGCAGTCATGGAATGCGGGGGCCAGCTCGATTTCGCCGACCAGTTCGTTGCCTTCATTCACCGACATACAGCTCCCAGCGTTGCGCGCGGATCTCCACCAGCAGTTCCCGCAGTTCGCGATCCAGCGCGCGGTCTTCTTCGACCAGGGCGATGCGCTGCCCCAGGTCGGCGTACATGTCGGCCAGACTGCCATGCAGCTGCGCGTTCATGCCAACCCGTTCGCGTAGCGCCAGCCCCTGGCGGGCGGCGATCAGCATGGCCGCCACCACCTGTTCAGTCAGTTCGATCACGCGCAGGCAGTCGCGCGCGGCGATGGTGCCCATGCTGACCTTGTCCTGGTTATGGCATTCGGTGGAGCGCGAGAACACGCTGGCCGGCATGGTCTGCTTCAGGGCTTCGGCAGTCCACGCCGAAACGCTGATCTGCAGCGCCTTCAGGCCATGGTTGATCGCCGCACGCGGGCCGGTCGCCGCCGACAGGTTGGCCGGCAGGCCATGGTTGTAGCGGGCATCGACCACCAGCGCCAGCTGCCGGTCGAGCAGGTCGGCGATGTTGGCCACGGTGTTCTTCAGCGTGTCCATCGCCAGCGCGATGTGACCGCCGTAGAAGTGCCCACCGTGCAGGATGCGCTCGCCGTCGGCATCGATCAGCGGGTTGTCGTTGGCGCTGTTCAGCTCGGTTTCGATCAGCTGGCGCAGGAACGGCAGGGTGTCTTCCAGCACGCCGATCACGTGCGGCGCGCAGCGCAGCGAGTAGCGGTCCTGCAGGCGCTGCTCGTTGCGCGGCGGGCGCTCGCTGTGCAGGTCGCTGCGCAGGCGCGCAGCAATGCGCGACTGCCCCGGGTGCGGCTTGGCGGCGAACAGGGTTTCATCGAAGTGGTGTGCGTTGCCGTCGCTGGACAGCACGTTGAACGCGGTCAGGCGCGTGGCCATGCGCGCCAGGTAGTCGGCGCGCTGCCAGGCCAGGCAGGCCAGGCCGGTCATCACCGCCGTGCCGTTCATGATCGCCAGGCCTTCCTTCGGCCGCAGCTTCAGCGGGGTCATGCCGATCTTCGCCAGCACCTCGGCCGCCGGCTGTACGCGGCCGTCGTGCAGTACCTCGCGCTCACCGCACAGCACCGCCGCCACGTACGACAGCGGGGTCAGGTCGCCACTGGCGCCGACCGAACCTTCGGCGGGAATCAACGGCAGCACATCGTGCTGCAGCAGCGTGGCCAGGCCTTCCAGCAGCGGCACGCTGACGCCGGACATGCCGCGTACCAGCGAAGCCAGGCGCGCAGCCAGCACGGCACGGGTCTCGGCCGGGTCCAGGTAACGGCCCAGGCCGCAGCCATGGTAGGTGTACAGGTGGTGCGGCAGCTCGGCGACCAGTGCCGGCGGAATGTTCACCGTGCACGAATCGCCGTAGCCGGTGGTCACCCCATAGATGACGCCATCCTCGCGCAGCAGGCGGTCGAGGAAGTCGGCACCACGCTGGATATGGGCGCGGAACGCCGGCACATCGCTCAGCGCGGCCTCGCACGTGCGCTGGGCCAGGGCGACCACGTCTTCGATGGTCAGCGGTGCATCGCCAAAACGGCACACGGGTACGGCGTCAATCGTCATGAGGAGCCTGATCCCAGAAGGGGAAGAAATTGAACCAGTCCAGCGGGGACTGGATGACTTGGAGTTCCAGCCAGTGCGCGAAGCGCTGCGCCTGTTCGGCCAGTGCGGCATCGCGCGATCCGCGCGGCAGCACCACGCGCTCGGCGAATTGTTCGAATGCCACCCGATAGCCGTCGCCCTGGTGCAGGCACGACATCGTGTAGACCGGGCAGCCCAGCGCGGCCGCCAACACGTAGGCGCCGATCGGGAACGGCGCACGGTGACCGAGGAAATCGGCCATCACACTGCGCCCGCCCTGCACCGGCACGCGGTCGCCGACGATGGCCACGAAACCACCGGAGGCGACCTTTTCGGCGAGCATCACAGCCGTAGCCGGGCTCATTTCGGTGACTTGCACCAGCTCAACGGCGGCCAGCGGGTCCAGCCGCTGCAGCAGGCGGTTGAAACGCTGCGCATGCGCGGTATGCACCAGCACGGTGATGCGGAAACCGGGCACCTGCTCGGCCAGCACCTGGCACAACTCCAGGCAGCCGATGTGCGCGGTGAGGATCAGCCCGCCTTCGCGGCGTGCGATCTTGCCCAGCACCAGGTCGCGCTGCAGGTGGATACGCTCGGGCGGATAGCGGCCGCCGAGGCCCAGAATCTTGTCCAGCATCGTGTCGGCGAAGCTGAAGAAGTGGCGCAGGCTGTCGCGCCGGGTCGGCGCATGGCCCAGCGCACCGGTATGCGCCTGCAACCGCTGCAGGTACTGCATCGAGGCCCGGCGGCCGACGCGGTTGCCGAGCCAATGGCAGGCCACCACCGGCCATACGCACAGGCGGAACGGCCAGCGCCCGAACCAGCGGTGCACCCAGCACAGGAACAGCACGCCAACCACCGAGGTGGACTCGCCGATATCGGCCCAGTGCGGGGCGTTCTGCGCGCGGCTCATCTCAGCCCTGCCCCTGCAGCCGGCGCCACAGCAGGCGCGGCGCACGCCAGAGCATGCCGAAGAACAGCCGGGTATGCATGCGGCTTATGCGCACGTTGTCGCGCCACACATCGAAATGCGAAACCCCGTCGGCGGGATAGGTCACGCGCGTGGCCAGGTGCTCGACCGGTACCCGCCGCCAGTACAGGCGGACCATCACTTCGGTGTCGAAATCCATGCGCCGGCCGATGGTCTCTTCGCCGATCAGGCGCAGCACCGGCGGCAGCGGGTACACGCGGAATCCACACATGGTGTCGCGCAGGTGCAGCGACAGCGTGTTGATCCACACCCAGATGTGGGTGGCGTAGCGACCATACAGGCGCGCCTTCGGTACGCTGGCATCGTAGGCGGGAATGCCGCAGATCACCGCGTCCGGGCGCGCGCGTGCGGCATTGATGAAACGCGGCAGGTCGCCGGTATCGTGCTGGCCGTCGGCATCGATCTGCAGCACGTGGGTGTAGCCACGACGCTGCGCTTCAGCGAAACCGGCCAGCATCGCACCGCCCTTGCCCTGGTTCACGTCCAGCCGCAGCAGGTCGACGCCCGCTCGCTGTGCCAGTTCCCGCAGCACCCGCGCGCAGGAGGGCTGCGAGCCATCGTCGACCAGCAGGCAGGGCAGGCCCGCGGCCTGCACGCCATCGACCACCGCGCCGATGGCGTGTTCGTGGTCGTACACGGGAATGACCACCAGCGGCGCGAACGCGCCGCCAGCGGTGGCCGGCTCAATGCGCATCGGCGAAGACCACCCTGCCGCTGGCGTGCACGCCATGCACGGAGGTATAGCGGAACGTCAGCACGCCGCGTTCGGCGTCCCACTGCAGTTGCAGGGTCAGCTCGTCGCCGGGGCGGGCCACGCGCTGGAACTTCACTGCATCCATGCGCTGGAAACCGGTCGGCAGCACGAAGGCCTGGCGACCGAAGCGCACCGCCCAGTCCAACTGGGCCACGCCGGGCAGGATCGCCGCCTGCGGGAAGTGGCCCTGGAACGCGCGCAGCGCGGGGTCCAGCGTCATCCGCAGGGTGGCCTCCGCCTCTTCGCGACAGTCCCAGACCGGCACCGGCATCAGCGGCTGGAACAGCGCAACCAGCGCGGCCTGGGTGACCTTGCCCTGGGCATTGATCGGCAGCGATTCGACCAGCCGCCAGCGGCGCGGCCGGGTGACCGCATCATGGCCCTGCGCCAGCCGCGCGCCCAGCCGCTGCCCCAGCGCACGCCGTGCGCTGTCACCGGCACGTGCCAACGCCGGGTCGGCCGGCACCACCACGGCCGCCAGCTGCTCGCGCTGGCCCTGCAGGACCAGCACGCGCACGTCCTCGACTTCGGGATCCTCGCGCAGCGCGCGCTCCAGTGCGTCCAGCGAAACGCGCCGTTCTTCGATCTTGACGATGCGGTCGGCACGGCCCAGCAAGCGGAAGCGGCCATCGGCCAGTGCTTCCACGCGATCCTGGGTGCGCCACCAGTCCGACGTCTCCAGGTGCGGCGAGGCGACCGCCAGACAGTCCTCCTCGATCCGCCACTGCACGCCCGGCAACGGCTGCCACGGCGGCGCATCGGTGTCCCAGCGGCGCCAGGCGATGCCGCCGGTTTCACTGCTGCCGTAAACCTCGGTGGGCGCCACGCCCAACCACTGGCGGACCTGGCGCGCTGCGTCCTCCGGCAGCGGGCCGCCGGAGGAAAACACCGCGCGCAGGCGACCGTGCAGGCTGGCCCAGTCGAGCTGCTCGGGCAGGCGCTTGAGATGGGCCGGGGTGGCGACCAGCACCGTATCGGTACCGGCCAGCGCGCCCACCAGGTCTTCGTGGAAGAAACGCCGGGGCTGGATCGCACGGCCGGCGGCCAGCGGCCACAGCACGCGGAACAGCAGGCCATAGATATGCTGGTGGGACACGGTGCCATGCACCTGCGCGCCGTCCAGCTGGGCGCCGAAGGCGGCCTGCAGCGCATCGACCTCGCGCGCCAGCTGGTCCAGCCGCTTGCTGATCGCGCTGGGCTGGCCGGTGCTGCCGGAGGTGAACACGCACAGTTCGCAGGCGCGCTCGTCCAACGGCTCCAGCGGCGCATCGTCGGCGACGGCGGTAGCCTGCAACGGCTGGTAATCGGCCGACAGGTCACCTGCAAAACCACTCACCTGCGGCTGCAGCGCCTGCAATGTCGCGGGCAGGTTGTCGGCGGCCAGGAACACCCGCTTGCCGGCATGCCAGGCACCGAACAACGCTGCAGCGAAGGCCACGGTGTCATCGAAGTAGAGCGCCCAGTCACGGCCTTCGGCAGTGCTGAAAGCGTCACGCCAGGCCAGTACGCGCAGGCGGAAGGCGACGTGGTCGACGGCGATGCCATCGCAGACACCGATGTCGCGGCCGGGCTGCGCCGTGATCAGCAGCCGATCCAGGGCGATCCAGTCAGCCATGCGCGTGCGCTGCCTTGACCCGACGCCGTACCAGCCATTCGCCCCCGAACAACAATCCCATCATCACGTACGCCAACAATCCGTTGTAGAGCATCCAGACCCGGTCCGACGCATACAGCGCGGTGAGCAGGGCGAGACCACCATTGAGAACGAAAAAGCCGCACCACACCTGGGTGACGCGACGGGTATAGATCACCGCGAACGGTGGCAGGTCCGGCTCCTGCAGGCGCGCCAGGCGCTCCACCAGGGGCGGACCGAAGCGCAGGCTGGTGGCGAACACCGTCAACATCACCACGTTCACCAGCGCCGGGTACAGCTTCAGCGGCAGCGCCTGGTTGAGCACGGTGGCCAGCCCGGCCAGCAGGCCTGCGCCGGCGGCGGCGGCCCACCACAAGGGCTGGCGGGTGCTCAGCGCGCGCAGCAGGGCCAGCGCGAACAGCAGCAGCGCCAGCCAGCGCGGCTCGAAGCGGCCCATCGCCGCGTAGACCAGCACCGGATAGGCAAGCGAAATCGCTGCCACCACGACCATGCGTGCCCGTGCCATGGTCGCGGCGTCCGTGCTGCTGTCAGGCAGCGGCCTGACCGGGCAGCAGGCCATGCACGACATCAACGATGTCCTGCACGGTGCGCACGGCCTTGAACGCTTCAGGCTGCAGGTTGCGGCCGAGCAGCGGCTTGAGCTGCACGATCAGGTCCACGGCATCGATGCTGTCGATGTCCAGGTCGTCATACAGGCGCGACTCCGGGCTGATCCGCGCCGGCTCGATCTCGAAGCTGTCGGTCAGGATGCGGACGATGCGCTCGAACAATTCATTCTTGGTCATGGCAGTTCCTGGCGCCTTACGACTGGCGGGCGGCGACGAACTCGCCGAGCGCGCGCACGCTGGAGAAATGGCGACGGGTTTCTTCCGAGTCGGCCGAGAGGCTGACACCGTACTTCTTCTGCAGCGCCAGGCCCAGTTCCAGCGCATCGATCGAGTCGAGGCCGAGGCCTTCCACGAACAGAGGCGCGGTCGGATCGATGTCCTCCGGGGTGATGTCCTCCAGTGAAAGCGAGGAAATGATCAATTCCTTGATCTCGTGCTCAAGTGCTTGCACGGGTCGGATCTCCAGACAGGTCGAAATAACGAGTGAGGTGGTCGGTGACGCGACGGGCCGCCAGGGCATCCCCCCTTGGCGAGTCATCTTCGGCCAGAAACGGCGCGATCGGGATATCTTCGCCGATCTGCAGCTGAACGTGAAAACGACGTGAGGGCACACGATACCACTTCTGGCCCTTGGTCAACGTCGGCGGGGTGCAGGTGATGCGCACCGGGGTGATGTCCAGGCGCCCGCGCACGGCGATGTTGGCCGCGCCGCGCTGCAGCCGCAGCGGCTGCCCGGGCACGCTGCGGGTGCCCTCCGGGAAGATGACCAGGGTGCCACCGGCATGCACGGCCGCCGCGCAGTCATCGACCAGGCCAGCGCCGTCGTCATTGGAGATGTAGCCCGCCGCGCGCACCGGGCCGCGCATGAACGGGTTGCAGGCCACCGCCCGCTTGACCACACAGTCAGCGTTGGGCAGCAGGGCGATCAGGCAGACCACGTCGATCAGGGTCGGGTGGTTGGCCAGCACCAGCAGGCCGTCGCGCTGCAAGCGTTCGCGCCCTTCGACCTGCAGGGTCATCACCCCCAGCCGGCACATCAGCCACACATGGCTGGCGAAGGCACGCTGGACCAGCCGGCGGGCCCGGCGGCGACGCGCAAGCGGGTCGGGCATCAGCAGCAGCACCGGCATCACCAGCACGCCCAGCAACAGACCGCCGACGCCAAACGCGGCGAAGCTGAAGCCGGTGCCGAACACCCGCCAGGCATGATCGAGGCGGCGCAGCGCCTCAGCCACGGCGCCGCCAGGACCAGCGCTGGCCTTCGGTCACGTGCTGCAGCAGCGGGTCGCCGGCCAGCAGGAAGCGATGCAGGTCCAGCGCATGCGGCAACAGGCCCGGAGCGGTCGGATCGACGTCGTCGGCGACCTGCCAGGACAGCGAAAGATCGGTGGCACCGGCGGTGCCGGCGGGTGCCAGACGCCAGCACCAGGCAAAGAACGGGTCGGGTTCGTCGGCGAATTCTGCGTAAACGTCGGGCAATGGTGACTCATACACCACGATCCGCACTTCACTGGCACCATCACCGAGCAGGCCGACGGCCTCCAGACAGGCCGCTTCCACCGTCGACTGGCCGGCGGACAACGCCAGGTAGTTGCCACGGTGGCCGCGGGCGATCGAATACAGCGCGGCGATCGCGTTGTGCACCGACAGGCCGAAGCCGGTGGGCGACAGCGGCTGATCGGCCACCAGCGAGCCCAGCAGGTCCATCGAACGGGCGACATCGCCATGGCGGCTGGCGAACACCAGCGGCACCTGGCTGTCAGCGCCCTGTCCATCCTCGCACCAGCACGCGGCCTGGATCGCCATGCGGCCCAGGCGCTCGATACGGCGGCGCTGCATGGCCGGAATCTCGGCCAGCGCCGGCGTGTCCTCGCCCTGCGGCAGGAACGGCGACCCGGCCCAGCCCATCCATTGGCTACGCTCGGTCAGGCCAGGCGCCCAGGCGGCCCAGTCGACAACGGAAAATTCGATCATTACCGGTGATGTTTCAATGGGCGAACGAGAGTCTCGAGCCATTACGGCGACACGCGGCTGCCCCCCATTCCTGCAGCCATGCATCCGTCCAGGACGTCGCCGGCTGCCCCCCTGGCTGCCGGAAAGGAGCGCACGCTAGCACGTCCGACACAGGGATGACATGTTTCACAAAACACAACGGGGAGCGGTCAGCGACCGCCCCCCGCGTGGACTGAACCAGCGAACGGATTCAGTGGTAGCCGGCGTCGGCGCGCACCTTGCCGCGGAACACCCGGTACGACCAGGCCGTGTAGCCCAGGATCACCGGCAACAGCACCACCAGCCCGACCAGGGTGAAGCTGAGCGACGAGGCCGGCGCGGCGGCCTGCCACAGGGTCATCGACGGCGGCAACAGGTACGGCCACATGCCCAGCACCAGGCCAGCGAAGCCAAGCACGAACAAGGCCAGGCTGAGCAGGAACGGCGGCAGGTCGCGACGCGGGTGGGTGGCGCTGCGCCACAGCGCGATGGCCACCGCCAGGGTCAGCAGCGGCACCGGCGACAACCACCAGAAGTTGCCGTCGCTGAACCAGCGGTCCATCAGCCGCGACTGCAGGAACGGCAGCCAGCTGCTGACCAGGCCCATCGCCGCGATCACCGCCACCACCAGCGGCCGGGTCATCTGCCGGGCCAGCGCCTGCACGCGCCCTTCGGTCTTCAGGATCAGCCAGGTACTGCCCAGCAATGCGTAGCCGGCCACCAGCGCGGCACCGGTCAGCATCGCGAACGGGCTGAACCAGCCGAACGCGCCGCCCTGGTACACGCCATCGACCAGCGGCAGGCCCTGCACCAGCGTGCCGAGGATCACGCCCTGGGCAAAGGTGGCCAGCAGCGAACCGAGGCCGAACGCCACGCTCCACAACCGCCGCGAACGGTGCGCCTTGAAACGGAACTCGAAGGCCACGCCACGGAACACCAGCGCCACCACCAGCAGCAGCACCGGCAGGTACAGCGCCGACAGCAGCACCGCGTAGGCCTTCGGGAACGCCGCCATCAGGCCGGCGCCACCGAGCACCAGCCAGGTCTCGTTGCCGTCCCAGATCGGCGCGGCGGTGTTCATCATCAGGTCCAGCTGTTCCTCGTCCTCGGCGAACGGAGCGAGGATGCCGATGCCGAGCACGAAGCCGTCCAGCACCACGTACATCAGCACGCCGAAGCCGATCACCGCGAACCATGCCACCGGCAGCCAGGTCATCAGGTCCATGTCAGCGCTCCTCCAGCGGTTCGTCGGCGGCCGACAGCGGCCGCGCCGGGGTGTGGCTGCCATGGTCCAGCGACGGGCCTGCGTCGTACGGCTGCGGGCCATGGCGCAGGATCTTCACCAGGTACCAGATGCCCCAACCGAACACGAAGGCGTAGCCGACCACGTACACCGTCAGCGACAGCGCGGTCATCCACGCGCTCTGCGGGCCCACCGCATCGGCGGTGCGCAGCACACCGTAGACGACCCACGGCTGCCGTCCCATCTCGGTAACGAACCAGCCCGATATCAGCGCGATGAAGCCACTGGGCAGCATCCAGTTCCAGCCGCGCAGCAGCCACGGCGAATCCAGCAGCTTCTTCCGCCACAGCTGGATGGCCGAGACCCAGGCCAGCACCAGCATCAGCGTGCCCAGCCCGACCATGATGCGGAAAGCGAAGAACACCGGCGTCACCGGCGGCCGCTCGCTGGCCGGCACCGACGTCAGCGGATCGAACGTACCGTCCAGGGTGTGGGTGAGGATCACGCTGCCGAGCTTGGGAATGGCCACCTCGAAATCGTTGCGCTCTTCCTTCTCGTTGGGCAGTGCGAACACCACCAGCGGCACGCCCTCGCCCTCCTTGGTCTCATGCCAGTGCGCTTCCATCGCCGCGATCTTCATCGGCTGGTGCTTGAGCGTGTTCAGGCCATGCATGTCGCCGACGAAGATCTGCAGCGGCACGGTCAGCGCAGCGAACGCGACGGCGGCGATCAGCATCCGCCGACCCGCTTCCACGTGTTGGCCACGACGCAGGTACCACGCACCGACGCCACCGATCACGAAACAGGTAGTGATGAACGAGCCCAGCGCCATGTGCGCCAACCGGTACGGGAAGGACGGGTTGAACACCACCTGCCACCAGTCGACGGGATGGACGATGCCGTTGACCATCTCGTAACCGGCCGGCGTATGCAGCCAGCTGTTGGACGAGAGGATCCAGAACGTGGAGAACAGCGTGCCCAGCGCCACCATGCAGGTGGACAGGAAATGCAGGCGCGGCGACACCCGGCCCCAGCCGAACATCATCACCCCGAGGAAGCTGGCTTCCAGGAAGAACGCGGTCAGCACTTCGTAGGTCAGCAGCGGGCCGATGACCGTGCCGGCCACTTCGCTCAGCCGCGGCCAGTTGGTGCCGAACTGGAAAGCCATGACGATGCCGCTGACCACGCCCATGCCGAACGAGACCGCGAAGATCTTCTGCCAGAAGAAATACAGCTCGCGCCACACAGGCAGCTTCGTGCGCAGCCAGCGCCATTCGATGAAGGCCAGCCAGCTGGCCGTGCCGATGGTGAAGGCCGGGAACAGTACGTGGAAACTGATGACGAATCCGAACTGGATCCGCGACAACAACAACGCGTCCAAGGGACGCCTCCTGCCAGGTGCCGGTGGGATACCAGACCACTTTAGGTGGATATTGTTAAAACGGGATGCGACCGGGTGACGCGCTGCTTCACTTTGTCGCAGGTCGAGAAGGCGCAGCCGACATGGCGCGGCGCTACCGTTTAACCGCTCTGGTAGCTGCCAACCTTGGTTGGCACACACCCAAGCGCCGACCAAGGTCGGCATCTACCAACAGCGATTGGAACGGCCCATCACCCGGCGGGCGCCTCAGCGCCAGAAATACCAGACGCCCCCCGCCACCAGCGCCCCCAGCAACACCACCTGCACCACCACATAGCCCACGCCGCTGTCGCGCGATTCGGAGCTAATGCGCTTCCGCAGCGCGTCACTCACATCCGGCGTCTCTTCCTGCTGCGCCTGCTCACGCAACGCCTGTGCCAGCGCGCGCTCTTCCGCATCGCGAGAATCGGTCGGTCGGTTCACAACAGCTCTCCGGCGGTGGCATGCCGCACCAGTTCCTGCTTCAGGACCTGGCGCGCACGGTACAGGTGGCTCTTGATGGTACCGCGGGCCAGGCCGGTCACCTGTTCGATCTCGGCCAGATCGAAATCCTCCAGGTAGTGCAGGCCTACGATCAGGCGCTGCGGCGCACTCAATCGTTCCAGCGCCGCGCCGAGGTGACGGCCGGCCTGCAATGTCTCGCTGAGTTCGGAAGGACCCGGACCCTCGTCACCAACCCCGAGTTCCTCGGGCGCTTGCACCGCCACCATCCACTGCGCTTCCAGCCGCCGCCGCCGCAGGTACTGCAGCGCGGTGGTGTAGGCCACGCGCGAAATC
>NZ_QAIJ01000318.1:0-27369 GCF_003060985.1 Stenotrophomonas sp. HMWF023 | reverse complement strand
GCCGACCATGCGGCCGATCACATGCGCGCAGGTGCGCTGATGTGTTTCCACCAGCTGCGCGAAGGCCGGCTGCGAGCCGTCGATGATCGCGCGCACCAATACCTGGTCCGCATCCAGCGGCTCGGCGGGCGTGGTCGCCGCCGCGGCATCCGGTCGATGCCGCCCTCGCAATGCAGCCAGCGCTCCCCTGAGCAGGCTCATGCGTGGGGCTTCCCCTGTGCCCGCAACATGCGCCGGCTCAGCCCTTGCGCGCTGCGGGGCGGGTGAAGTGCCAGGCCAGCAGCTGACCCAGGCCGGCGCTGCCGACCATCGCGGCGGCGGCGCCGAACGTCAGGTCGCGTGCACCGATGGCCTCCAGCAGCGCCATGGCCAGTGCCAGGCACACCAGGCTGATGCCCCAGCGCAGCGCGCCCTGGCGGCGACGCTCCTCTTCCAATACCGCCAGCGAGCGGATCACCTCTTCCGGCACGTGCGGTGCCACCAGCTTGCCGCGCGCACGCGCATCGGCGATGGCATGGATCGCATAGGCGGTGCAGATGAAGAGGGTGATCGGGATGAGTTCCTGCATGGTCGTGCTCCTGTCCGCTGGATGATGCGGGTTCAGGAGATTGGATGCGCGGCCCTGCCGACCGGTTGCACCGCTTTGCCGATCCCGCTGCCATGACCTGTGGCCCCCTCCCCCGGCCCTTGCGGCTGCTACGCTTGCCCGGTTTCCTCTTCTGGTGCTGTCCGCCCATGTCCCGAGTGCTGCCCCTGTCCCTCCTGCTGTCTGCCGTGCTGGCCGCTCCGGCCGCCCAGGCCGCGCCGACGCCGATCACCATCGAACAGGCCATGGCCGACCCGGACTGGATCGGTCCGCCGGTGGAGAAGGCCTGGTGGTCGTGGAACAGCCAGCAGGTGGAATACCAGCTCAAGCGCAACGGCAGCCCGGTGCGCGACACCTTCCGCCAGCCGGTTGCCGGTGGCGTGGCCGCACAGGTGGCCGATGACCAGCGCGGCAGCCTCGACGTGGCCGATCCGGTCTATGACCGCAGCCGCAGCCGCAGCGCCTTCGTGCGCAACGGCGACGTGTTCGTCCGCGACCTGCGCAGCGGTGCGCTGACCCAGCTGACCCGCAGCAACGAACGCGCCGCCGGCGTGAACTTCGCCGCCGACAACGGGGTGATCTGGCGCGTCGGCCAGAACTGGTTCCACTGGACCGCCGCCAGCGGTGTGCAGCAGGTGGCCAGCCTGAAGGCCGACAAGGATCCGAGCACGCCGCCGAAGGCCGACGTGCTGCGCGACCAGCAGCTGCGCACGCTGGAAACCCTGCGCCGCGACCGCGAACAGCGCGAGGCGCTGAAGGACCAGGACCAGCGCTGGCGCCAGGCCGACCCGACCCGCGCACCGGGCCCTGTGTTCCTGGGCGCCGACGTGGAGATCGTCGACAGCGTGCTGTCGCCGGACCTGGGCCACCTGATCGTGACCACCAAGCCGAAGGACTTCGATGACGGCCGCGGCGGCAAGATGCCGCTGTACGTGACCGAGTCGGGCTACGAGGAAACCGAGGACACCCGTCCCCGCGTCGGCCGCAACGGCTTCGAGCCGCACACCCTGTGGTTCGTGGATGTACGCAGCGGCAAGGCCGAGAAGCTGTCGCTGTCCAGCCTGCCGGGCATCGGCACCGATCCGCTGGCCGAGCTGCGCCGCAAGGCCGGCAAGGACGCGCTGAAGGGCGACCGCAGCGTGCAGGTGATGAGCGACTTCATGGGCGGTGGCATCCGCTGGAGCGCCGACGGCCAGCAGGCCGCGGTGATGCTGCGCGCCAACGACAACAAGGACCGCTGGATCGTCAGTGTTGCCGCTGCCGACGGCCGCGTACAGAACCGCCATCGGCTGACCGACAACGCCTGGATCAACTGGGGCTTCAACGATTTCGGCTGGATGGCCGATGGCCGCACGCTGTGGCTGTTGTCCGAGGAATCCGGCTTCTCGCACCTGTACACCCAGGCCGGCGGCAGCAAGCCGCAGGCGCTGACCAGCGGCAAGTGGGAAACCTCGGCGCCGGTGCTGTCGGCCGACGGCAAGGGCTTCTACTTCCTGTGCAACCAGCAGGCCCCGCATGACTACGAAGTCTGCGCGGTCGATACCAGTGCCCGCCAGGTGCGCGAGCTGACCAGCCTCAACGGCGTGGAAGATTTCTCGCTGTCGCCGGACGGCCAGCAGCTGCTGGTGCGCTATTCCGGCGCCTACCTGCCGGCGCAGCTGGCGGTGGTGCCGAGCACCGGATCTGGCCAGGCGCGCGTGCTGACCGACACCCGCACCGCCGACTACAAGGCGCGCCAGTGGGTCCAGCCGAAGCTGGTGGCGGTGCCGTCCAAGCACGGCGCCGGCGTGGTCTGGGCCAAGTACTACGAGCCGGAAAACAAGGAACCGGGGAAGAAGTACCCGATCGTGATGTTCGTGCACGGTGCCGGCTACCTGCAGAACGTGCACCAGCGCTACCCGGCCTACTTCCGCGAGCAGATGTTCCACAACCTGCTGGTGCAGAAGGGCTACATCGTGCTGGACATGGACTACCGCGGCAGCGAGGGCTACGGCCGCGACTGGCGCACGGCCATCTACCGCAACATGGGTCACCCGGAACTGGAAGACTACAAGGACGGCCTGGACTGGCTGGTCGACACCCAGCAGGGCGACCGTGACCATGCCGGCATCTATGGCGGTTCCTACGGCGGCTTCATGACCTTCATGGCGCTGTTCCGCTCGCCGGGCACGTTCAAGGCCGGCGCCGCGCTGCGCCCGGTGGTCGACTGGCACCAGTACAACCACGGCTACACCAGCAACATCCTCAACACCCCGGACATCGATCCGGAGGCGTACCGCGTGTCGTCGCCGATCGAGTACGCGCAGAACCTGCAGGACAACCTGCTGATCGCCCACGGCATGATGGACGACAACGTGTTCTTCCAGGATTCGGTGAACCTGACCCAGCGCCTGATCGAGCTGCACAAGGACAACTGGTCAATCGCGCCGTACCCGCTGGAGCGCCACGGCTACGTGCGTGCCGACTCCTGGCTGGACCAGTACAAGCGCATCCTCAAGCTGTTCGAGCAGAACCTGAAGTGAGTGCTGCCGCGGCCACGATCCACATCGTGGCCGCGGTCATCCTCGATGATCGCGGCCGGGCATTGGTCGTGCGCAAGCACGGTGCCAGCCGCTTCATCCAGCCGGGCGGCAAGCCCGAGCCGGGCGAGGAGCCGCTGCAGGCACTGGCACGCGAGCTGGACGAGGAACTGGGTGTGCAGCTGCACACCGCCTCCGCCATCGCACTGGGCAATTTCGAGGACTGGGCGGTGAACGAGCCCGGCCACCGCGTGCAGGCACAGGCCTGGCGGGTCTGGATCGAAGGTGAGCCGTGCGCGCGTGCGGAGATCGCCGAACTGGCCTGGGTACCGCTGCAGCCGCCGTACGGCCAGCCCTTGGCACCCTTGAGCGAACACCATATCCTGCCGGCGGTCGCTGCCCTGGCGACGGCTCGCTGACGAAGCGGGCACCGCCCAGCCGGACAACGGATGTCAGCCTCGATTCCCCCGATCCCTGCACCCACCCCACCGCCACCCAACAACTGGGTCGGCGCAGTGGCGCAGGGCTCGTTCTGGCTGTGCCTGCTGGTCACCCTCTACTTCCTTGCGCAGGCGCTGATGGCCGCGGCACTGGCCCGCACCGGGTTCTGGACGACGCTGGTGACAGTGGCGTGGGAACAGCAGCTCGACGGCAGCCTGTGGTGGATGCTGAAACATCCGGCGGCCACCTCGCTGCTTGTTGCCCTGCTCTGCCTGGCCTCGACCCTGGCCAGCTGGGGCCTGTGGCGCGGGCGACGATGGGGCCTGTGGGCCTACGTGTGGATGCTGGGCCTGAGTGCGTTGGCCAACTTCGTGATCGCCTGGTGGATGGACCGTCTGCTGCTGGTGTTGATCGCACTGCTCGCCAGCGACCCGTCGGCGCAGCATGAGCTGCAGGTACAGCGCGTGCTGTTCACCCTGACACTGGTCGGCACCTCGGTGCTGTTCGCCGGCCTGCAGGGCTGGCTGGGCTGGCGCCTGCTGCGACCGGACATCCGCGCGCGCTTCCGCTGAATCGCATCCGTTTCCGCACGACAAGGATCGTCGCATGCGTTTGTTGAACTTCCTGCCCACCTTGTTCCTGCTCATCGCACTGCCTGCCGGTGCCGACGCGCTGCGGTGTGGCGAATACCGCAGTACCGATGGCGGCATGGCGCTCGTGTTCACCACACCCAGCACCGGCTACCGCCACAACGACATCAGTGAGCCGGAGCCGCTGTGGATCGATCGCAGTGCGGCACAGACCCGCATGGTCATGCTCGACGATGGCGTGGCGCAGCCGATCCGGATCAGTGCCGATGGGCAGCGCATCGAGGACGACGTCGTCGTGGTCTACACGCTGCGCCAGCCCCGCGCCTGCGCCATCGAACCCAGCGCGATGGACGGCAGCTGCCGCGCCGCCGGCAGCCACTGCATCGCGCAGCTGCCCACAGCCTCACCCGGCCAGGCACAGCGCGCGTGCAACGAAGGCGTTGGCGCGGGCTGCTCGACGGCGCTGCGACAGCTGCGCGATGCAGTGACTGCGGTGGGAAGCGACGTCATCGGCCCCGCGCGCTTCGAGCGCCCGCCCGTCTGCCGCGAACACACGCCCGGGCATGACCCACGGGCCTGCGAGGTGCTGACCGACGATGCACTGGCTGAAGCCATGCAGCGGGTAGGTGAACGCCTGCAACAGGAAGACGAAGACACGCTGGGTTCGCCCCTTACGGCCGCTGCACGCGATCACTTGCAGCAGCTGTGCCTGCAGCACCGCAGTGGCCGCTTCTGCATCGAAGTGGCCGAGCAGCAGTTGATTGCGCTGGAACCTGCGCTGGCGGTGCAGGCCCTGCAGGTGGTCTGCGATGCGGGGCGCGGCAGCGCCTGCGAACGTACCGCACCATTGCGTGAACTCGGTGACGATCTACGCCTGGTGCCGCTCCTGCAGGTGCCGTGCGGCCGCTATCAGGCCGATGGTGGCGTGATCGAGACGCTCGACTTTGGCGATGGCACACACGCCCGCTTGCAGGAAGGCGCCATCCACCTGCAGCAGGACGGTGAAACCCTTGTGCTGCGCCAGCTCGGCAACGGCGACCTGCTTGGCATGGACGCGCAGACCGGCTACCAGCGTTACCAGCCGGTGCCCGGCACGGCACAATGCACGCCCCCGCGCGAGGGCCGTGGTTCGCCATAGCGCCTGGAGCGTCCCATTCGATCGTCAAGGAGACGACATGCCTTCATCCGCACCGCACCGCCGCTGGCTGGCCTGGACGTTGCTGCTGGCCACGCCGATGGCTGCTGCACAATCGCCACAATGCGGCCTGTTCAAGGCCGATGAAGGCAGCAGCACGCTGCGCATCAGCTCACCCAATCGCGGCGAGCAGAAGCATTTCGGCAGCGCGCCGTCTCCGGTCGCCTTCCAGCAGATCGACGGAAAGCTGCAGCTGGTGAGCCTGGAATACGGCCTGCCCAGCGCGCTGCAGGTGCGCGATCGTGGCCGCACCGTCGAAGTAGATGGCACGGTCTACACCCTGCAGACGCCGGCACAGTGCGCTGCGGCAGCCACACCTGCCGCTGGCAGCTGCCTGGCCGATGCGGCGGCGTGCCTGGACAATCGCGCCATCGCCCCGCTTTCCGTTCTTGAATCGGCCTGCCAGGAAGGCGTGCCGGGCATGTGCCTGCAGTTGGCTGATCGTTGGCACGATGAGGCCAAACCTGCGGTCGACGCTGATCCTGCCGTGCAGAAGGCCGCGCTCGACGCGGCCCTGTCCGGCATTGAGCTCCCTGCCGCCTGCCACGACGGCGGCTTCGAGCAGGGAACCCCGGCCTGTGCCGCAGCCCTGGAGGCCGCCCCTGCGGTGCAGGAGCAGCTGGTCAAGGCAGCGATGACCGCAGCCATGACCGAAGCAGTGGTGACGATGGCGGCGCCGACGGCGCCGGTGATCGTGCCGGCTGAGCGCCGCCAACAGCTGCTGCAGCTGTGCCGGAAGGTGCCGCACGGCGGCTTCTGTACCCGCGTGGCTGAGCTCTCCTGGGAAGCGGGAGATCCCCTGCAGGCGGTGCAGGCACTGGCTGCGGCCTGCACACCCGGCAATGAAATCTCTGCCTGCGAGCGCCTGCCTGCGCTGCAGGCGGTGGGCGCATCGCTGCGACCGCAGCCCGCAACGGCCCTGCCCTGTGGCAACTACCGGTCCGACGGCGGCCTGATGGACACGCTGGATTTCGGTGACGCCGGTCTGGTCGGTGTTGGCTGGAGCAGCCAGCTGCGTGCGCGTGTCGAGAGCGGCGACATCCGTATCCGCCATGACAAGGGCGGTGACTTCGTGCTGCGTCCGTTGCCGGACGGCCAATTGCTGGGCCTGGACAGCTGGACCCGTTTCCAGGTGTTCGCTCCCACGGGTGAGGGCGCAACCGGCTGCAGCGCACCGAAGCAGTACACGGTGCTGCCGCTGCCACAGGATTGCCCGCTGGCACTGGCCGATGGCGGTGGTGCCGAGGCCTGCTGCGCACAAGGCAAGCTGCAGGGCTGCAACATCCTCGGCAACCGCCTTGCGCTGTCCGGGAACTGGCTGCAGGCCGCCGAACACTACACCACGGTCTGCCGCGCCGGTGTCCGCGAGGGGTGCGAGAACCTGGTCACCGCGCAGGGCAACGGTGCCGGTGTGGACGCACGTGCAACCCTGGAACAGCTGTGCAAGGCCGACCGCAACGGCCTCCACGTGGCCTGCGACGTGCTCGAAACACAGAACTGGAAGCTGATCGTTCTGGGGGGCGCCCTGCAGAAGGCGGCCGATGAGACGGCAGTGGACGACACCCCGGCGCCACGCAATTCCAACCGCAAGCGGTGAGTCCGCCAGGGCCTGCCCGCAGCTTCGGGCAGGCCCTGCGGTAAAGTACGCGCCATGAACGAATTCGAGCGCGTTCGCGCCTACCTCACCGACCTGCAGGATCGCATCTGTGCGGCAATCGAGTCCGCCGATGGCCGCGCACGCTTCCAGGAAGACCTGTGGCAGCGCGCCGAGGGCGGCGGTGGCCGCACCCGCGTGCTGCGCGATGGCGCAGTGTTCGAGCAGGCCGGCATCGGCTTTTCCGATGTGGCGGGCAGTCGCCTGCCGCCCTCGGCCTCGGCCAACCGGCCAGAACTGGCCGGCGCCTCGTGGCGTGCCACCGGGGTGTCGCTGGTGTTCCACCCGCTCAATCCCCATGTGCCGACCACCCATGCCAACGTGCGCTTCTTCCAAGCGCAGCGCGATGGCGAAGTGGTGGCCAGCTGGTTCGGTGGTGGCTTCGACCTGACCCCGTTCTACCCGTTCGACGAGGACGTGCAGCACTGGCATCGGGTGGCGCGCGATCTGTGCACGCCGTTCGGTGAAGAGCGCTACGCCGCGCACAAGCGCTGGTGCGATGAGTATTTCTTCCTGCGCCATCGCAACGAAACACGCGGCGTGGGCGGTCTGTTCTTCGACGATCTGCACGGCGATTTCGAGCGTGACTTCGCCTACCTGCGCGCGGTCGGCGAGGGTTTCCTCGATGCGTATCTGCCGATCGTGCAGCAGCGCAAGGACACGCCGTACGGCGAACGCGAACGCGAGTTCCAGCTGTACCGCCGTGGCCGCTACGTCGAGTTCAACCTGGTCTACGACCGCGGCACGCTGTTCGGCCTGCAGAGCGGTGGCCGCAGCGAGAGCATCCTGATGAGCCTGCCCCCACGCGTGCGCTGGGAGTACGGGTTTACCCCGGAAGACGGCAGCGCCGAAGCACGCCTGGCCGATTACCTGGTACCACGCGACTGGCTGTAGGCGCTTCGGGTACCGGACGCTGCACGCGTTGCCGCTGCGCGGACCGCCGTCCGCGCGGTGGTGGCCCCGCTGCGGCGTGCCACTTCATTCCCCCTTTTGTCTTGAATCAAGGAAGACCGTGATGCCCGTTGTTGTTTCCCCACGCCGCCGGATGACCACCTGGCGCGTCATGCTGCTGCTCGCGCTGGCCGTGCCCAGCCTGCCGGTGGCCGCGCAGTCGATGGCCTGCGGCACCTACCTGCAGGACGATGGCAACGCCAGCCTGACCATCGAGAGCGAAGCCCACGGCTTCCTTTCGGGCCCCTACCAGGCCACGGAACGGCTGCGGCTGGTACGCCAGGACAACCTGCTGGGCACCGGCAACCTGTCCACCGGCCGCCTGGAGAACTGGGAGTTCAGCGACAACGACCGCACGGTCACCGGCGGATACCACACGTTCCACCTGAAAGCAGCGGCCGCCTGCAAACCGGTACCGGAGATGGTCGAAGGCAGCTGCATGGCCGACACCAGCGACTGCCTGGAGGCACTGCCCGAGGCCGCGCCCACGCAGCTGCACGCTTGGTGCAGCGAGGGCGTGGAGGCGGCTTGCACCCAACTGCAGGAAACCTACCAGCGCCAGGCCGAGGAGGCGCAACCGCAGCGTGCCCGGGCCGAGCCGCAGATGCCGGCCTACTGCCGCGATGATGCATCGCCCGAGGAGGGGGAAGCCTGCATGGCCGTCATGAAGGCCATGGCCGGCGAACTGATGGGCAGGGCGGTGATGGGCCTGGAGCGGACCCTGGACGCACCGCTGCCGGCACCGCAGCTGGATGAACTGGCGGCGTTGTGCGCGAAGCAGCAGGGCGAGTCGTTCTGCAGCAACGTGGCCGAGGCGCTGTGGAACGGCGGACGCCTGCAGCAGGCGCAGCAGGCCCTGCAGCGCTCGTGCACGCAGCGCGAGGGCACCTACGCCTGCGGCCCGGCCAAAGGCCTGGCGATGCTGACCCCGCTGGCGCCGTCGGCGCTGACCCCGGTCGCAGCCACCGCGCTTCCCTGCGGCCGCTTCGAGGCCGAGCTTGGCCTGCTGTCGTCGCTGCGGTTCCTGGATGCCGGCCTGGTCGAAGTGGAGGGTGTCGGCACCCGCCTGCGCGCACGCGTGCAGGACGGCAGGATCCTGATCCGTCGTGACGTCGGCAGCGATTTCGTACTGCAGCCACTGAGCAACGGAACCCTGGCCGGGATGGACAAGGACAACCGCTACGGCTACTACCAGCGGATGGACAAGTCCGCGACGAGCTGCCAGCCGCCGCCGGCATTCGTGGAGATCCCACAGCCGCTGGACTGCCCGATCCTGGCCCGCAAGGGCGGTGCCGCGTCATGCTGCAACGACGGCAAGCTGCTCGGCTGCAAGGTCGCGGGGGAGGAACTGTACAGCGCAGAGAAGTGGGCGCAGGCCCAGCCCTATTTCATCAAGCTGTGCAGCGCCGGCGTGCGCGATGGCTGCCTGGGGCTCGCCGCAGGCTATGCACATACTGCCGACCCCAAGGTTCCGCAGACGATGGCGGCGATCTGCGCCAAGGACGGCAAGGGCACCCATGTGGCCTGCGACATCGACGCGACGCGTGACTGGGCAGGCATGAAAGCGCAGGCGGCCGAACAGTAAACCGTACTGCCGTGGGTCGGAGGAATACTTCCTTCGGCCCACGCTGTGGCGCGCCTCAATCGTCCTTGCTCTTGGGAATGATGGTGATGTGGCCGTTGGTTTCCAGCAGCGCCAGTTCCACCTCTTCCACGCCGATGCAGCTCTGCTGGCGCATGGCGACCTCGAAATCGGCGCGGCTGACCAGCTCGCGCCGCAGCACGCTGTCGAAGAGCTTGCCGTTGCGCGCAATCACCACCGGTTCGCCCTCGATCAACCGTTCCATGCGGCGGCTGCGGGCGGTGATCCAGCCCACGCCGTAGTTCAGCAGGATCAGCGTGGCGGCCAGCAGCAGGCCACCGGCCAGCGACGTATCGGTGCCCAGCAACGCGTTCTGCACCGCGTTGCCGAGCAGCACGATCAGCAGCACGTCGAACGGGGTGACCTGCCCCAGCGCGCGCTTGCCACTGAGCCGGACCATGCCCAGCACCACTGCATAGACCACCACCGCGCGCAGGATGAATTCCCACCACGGCATCGCCAGGGCGAACAGGTCGGGCATTGCGGGTTCCCCTGCTGAGCGATGGCCCAGCGTGGCGCAGCAGCGCACAAATAAAAAGCCCCGCTGACCAGGGGGAGGTCAACGGGGCCGGGGAACGGGTGCTTGGGGAGGAGCCCCCGTTCCGAGATCTGCTCCAGGGGATGGGAGAGATCCACAACAGGCGTTGCGCCTGTCGGGAGTTATAGAAGCACTCCGAACACTAACGGTTCGTGAAGGGGCCCAATTTAATAAGCAGCCCTCAGGGAAACATTCATGTTTGAGTCAGAAACATCGTACAAATGAACGAATTCACGGCGTTTTCGGCCTGAATGCGACTCAGTGCGCCTCATCCCAGTTGCTGCCGGTACCGGTATCGACCACCAGCGGCACTCGCAATTGTGCTGCTTGCGACATGTGCTGCACGACATTGCTGCGCAGCTCTTCAATGAATCCGGTCTCGGCTTCGAATACCAGTTCATCGTGCACCTGCAGGATCATCCGCGCCGGGGCGCCGCTGTCACGCAGCCACTTGTCCACCTCGACCATGGCGCGCTTGATGATGTCGGCGGCGGTGCCCTGCATCGGGGCATTGATCGCCGCGCGTTCAGCGCCGGCACGCAGGCCCTGGTTACGTGCATGAATGTCGTTCAGGTACAGGCGGCGACCGAACAGGGTCTCCACGTAGCCCTGCTCCCGGGCCTGCTCGCGCATGCGCTCCATGAAGTCACGTACGCCCGGGTAGCGGCTGAAGTACAGCGCCACGTAGTCCTGCGCCTGGCCACGGTCGATGCCGAGGTTGCGGGCCAGCCCGAACGCGCTCATGCCGTACATCAGGCCGAAGTTGATCGCCTTGGCCGCGCGACGCTCGTTGCTGGTCACTTCTTCCAGGGTGCGGCCGAACACTTCGGCGGCGGTAGCGCGGTGCACGTCGGCGCCCTGCTCGAAGGCGCGCACCAGGCCCGGGTCTCCGGACAGGTGGGCCATGATCCGCAGTTCGATCTGCGAATAGTCGGCCGCCAGCAGCTGGAAGCCTTCCGGGGCGATGAACGCGCGGCGGATGCGGCGGCCGTCCTCGGTGCGGATCGGGATGTTCTGCAGGTTCGGATCGGACGAGGACAGGCGGCCGGTGGCGGCGCCGGACTGGTGGTAGCTGGTGTGCACGCGGCCGGTGTCCGGGTTGACCATCTCCGGCAGCTTGTCGGTATAGGTGCTGCGCAGCTTGGCCAGGCCACGGTATTCAAGGATCACCCGCGGCAGCTCGTGCTGCTCGGCAATCGCCTCCAGCGCCTCTTCATTGGTGCTGGGCTGGCCCTTGGGGGTCTTCACCACCGCCGGCAGCTTCAGTTCGTCGAACAGCACCGCCTGCAGCTGCTTGGGCGAATCCAGGTTGAAGCTGCGCCCGGCCAGTTCGGTGGCCTTCTGCTGCGCGGCCAGCATGCGCGAGGACAGGTCCTGGCTCTGCCGGCGCAGTTCGTCGGTGTCGATCCGCACGCCGTTGGCTTCGATGCTGGTCAGCACCGGCACCAGCGGCATCTCGATGCTGCGGTACACGCTGTCCAGGGTCGGCTCGGCCAGCAGTTGTGGCTGCAGCGCGTGGTGCAGGCGCAGGGTGATGTCGGCGTCTTCGGCGGCGTAGCGGCTGGCCTCGTCGATGCCCACCTGCGAGAACGAGATCTGCTTGGCGCCCTTGCCGGCCACCTCCTCGAACTTGATGGTGTTGTAGCCCAGGTAACGCAGGGCCAGCGAATCCATGTCGTGGCGGGTGGCGGTGGAATTGAGCACGAAGCTCTCGAGCATGGTGTCGTCGTGGTAGCCCTGCACGTCCACGCCATGGCGGCGCAGCACGTGCAGGTCGTACTTGCCATGCTGGCCCAGCTTCTTCTTCGCCGGGTCCTGCAGCGCCGGCCGCAGCGCGTCGAGCACTTGTGCCAGCGGCAGCTGTGCCGGCGCGCCCGGATAGTCATGGCCGACCGGGATGTAGGCGGCCTTGCCCGGCTCCACCGCCAGGCTGATGCCCACCAGACGCGCGCGCATCGCGTCCAGCGCATCGGTCTCGGTATCGAAGCTGATCAGATCGGCCTGCTGCACGCGCGCGACCCAGGCCTGCAGCTGCTCTGTGGTCAGCACGGTCTCGTACTCGCCGGGCGCTGACAGCGCAGGATCGAGCTCGCCCGCCGGCGGCGCTTCGGCGCTGCCACGGGCAAAGCCGGCTGCGGTGCCGCGCAGGCTCGGGGTGGCCTCGCTGACCTGCGCCGGTGCGGCGATCGGACCACCCAGTTCCTTCAACGCCTGGGTGAAGCCGTAGCGCAGGTACAGCTCGCCCAGCGTGGGCACATCCGGGTCACGCAGGGCCAGCGTGGTCGGGCTGGCGTCCAGCGCGACGTCGGTGCGGATGGTCACCAGCTCCTTGTTCAGCGGCAGCCGCTCCAGCGCGGCGCGCAGGTTCTCGCCGATCTTTCCCTTCATGGTCGGCGCGGCCGCGATCACCCCGTCCAGATGCTGGTATTCGGCCAGCCACTTGGCCGCCGTCTTCGGCCCGCACTTTTCGACCCCGGGCACGTTGTCCACGGTGTCGCCCATCAGCGCCAGCAGGTCGACGATCTGGTCCGCACGCACGCCGAACTTGTCCATCACCGCCGCATCCGAATCCATGCGGCTGCCGGTCATGGTGTTGACCAGTTCGATGC
This sequence comes from Stenotrophomonas sp. HMWF023, assembly GCF_003060985.1. Classification (NCBI taxonomy): domain Bacteria; kingdom Pseudomonadati; phylum Pseudomonadota; class Gammaproteobacteria; order Lysobacterales; family Lysobacteraceae; genus Stenotrophomonas; species Stenotrophomonas sp. HMWF023. The sequence continues at coordinate 14,644 of NZ_QAIJ01000318.1, read as the reverse complement.
CCGGCCGGACCAGCTGCGCGAAATCCTTGTCGCCGGTCGAGATGGTGACCTTCAGGTCCTGTGCCACGCCCTGCAGGGCCAGGGTGCCGATCACATCATCGGCCTCCACGCCGTCGATGCGCAGGATGCTGATGCCCAGCGCTTCAACGATGCGGCACATCGGCTCGACCTGGCTGCGCAGTTCATCGGGCATCGGCGGGCGATTGGCCTTGTACTGGTCGTACAGGTCGTCACGGAAGGTCTTGCCGGGGGCATCGACGACGAACGCGACGTAGGCCGGGCGCTCTTTCAGCGTCGAGCGCAGCATGTTGACCACGCCGAACAGCGCGCCGGTGGGCTCACCCTGTGCATTGGACAGGGGCGGCAGCGCGTGGAACGCGCGGTACAGGTAACTGGACCCGTCGATCAGGACTAATCTGCTCATGTGCCGATTCTACGCGCCTGTTCCTGCATCGCGGCGACACGGCAGCGACGCGGCGTTGGGGCATAATCAAGGCTCTTTCCAGGCAAAGGCCCCGCCGATGAAGACCCTGATGCTGGCTTCCCTGCTCCTGCTTGCTGGCTGCGCCAGCATGGGCGGTGCGGGCGCTCCCCCGGTGGACGTCAAGGGCGCCGATGTCTCCAAGCGCACGATGGACAACGGTGACACCATCGAGGAGTACCGGGTGTCCGGCCAGCTGCGCATGGTCAAGGTGACGCCGGCACGCGGCGCCCCGTTCTACATGTACGACAAGAACGGCGATGGCCGCTTCGACAACGACAAGGATGGTGTGTCGCCGGTGTACTGGAAGCTGTACAGCTGGTGATGTGGTTGCGGTAGGTGCGCGCCATCCACGCATGGCGTGGATCTACTGGGTATTGCGGTGGCCCTATCCACGCATGGCGTGGATCTACCGGGTATTGCGGTGGCCCTATCCACGCATGGCGTGGATCTACTGGGCATTGCGGTGGCCTATCCACGCATGGCGTGGATCTACTGGGCATTGCGGTGGCCCTATCCACGCATGGCGTGGACCGTTGGCGGTGAACTGCAGTAGATCCACGCCATGCGTGGATGCTCTTCGGGCCATCGGAAAAAACAACGCCGGCGCGCATCCTGCGGCCGGCGTCGGGTCCCCTCCCCGGGAACGCTTCTGTATCAGCGGATGACCAGCACCGGCAGCGTGCTGCGCGCCAGCACCTCGGCGGTCTGGCTGCCCAGCAGCACGCGGGTGACGCCGCGGCGACCGTGCGAGGTCATCACGATCAGGTCGCTGTTGCGCTGGCCCGCCGTCTCGATGATGCCGTCGGCCGCATAGCGGTCCAGCACATGCACCGGATTGGCGGTGATGCCCTGCTCGGCCGCCTTGGCCAAGGCAGGCTGCAGCACCTTCTGCGCGCCTTCCTCGCGGTCGGCCTTGTACTCCGGGCTGTTCATGTAACCCACGCTCCAGCCCATGGCGTCGTACATGCCGACAGCCCATGGCTCGGAGACGGTGACGATGTCGACCTCGGCGTTGAGGTCCTTGGCCAGCTCCAGGCCCTTGGCCAGGCCCTTGTCGGCCAGTTCGGACCCGTCGGTGGCGATCAGGATGCGCTTGTACATGGTGGGGCTCCGCGGTGATCTACCCAGTGGGAACGACACCATTACATACCCGATGTGGAGATCGTGCCTTGCGCAGGATCAATCCGGCAGCACGCAGCGATGCCTGCGCAGCGCGGGTTGATCGGCCGATGCGCGGCCGGGCATCGCCCGGCGAAATCTGCCCAGGATCGACACGCGGCTGCGATGCTCCGGTAGCGCCGGGCCATGCCCGGCGGGCACTCAGGCCTGCACCGTCACCCGCCAGCCACCCTCGTGCGGTTGCCAGTCGAATTCCACCGGCAGGAACTTCTCGATCAACCGCGCATTGCTGACCAGGTGATCGCTAAGCACATGGGTGGTGAACACACCGCCGCCCGCCAGCGCCATCGGCAGCAGCAACTGGTCGGACAGGTACTCGCCAACGGCACCCGCCCCGTCCAGATACTGCTTCACCTGCCCGGCCAGGCGCGCGCCGACCTGCTCGGCGGAGACACTGCGCTCGCCATGCCCGCTGAACACCTCCACGTGGTTGCCATGCCGCACGCGCACCAGGGCAACGTTGCCCGGTCCCAGCGCCGGCCGTATCGACTGCACGTTGCGCGGATGCGGGTCCACGCCCAGTGTCTCGGCCAGTACCTGCAGTTCGCGCAGGCCGATGCCGCTGGACAGGCCGGACATCAGCACCTGTGCCTCGATTCCCTGCAACGGCGCACGCACCTCCAGCGACGGCGGCTGGAGCACTGCGCACGGCTGCACCTGCACCTCCATCACGCCACCGCCCGCTGGATGGAAGCCGTGCTGCAGCAGCTGCATTGACGCCTGCACGCCCATCCGTTGCAGCGCCGGCAGATAGCTTTCGGCGATGAAGTCCGCACTGGGCGCCAGCGGGTTGTGGGTACCGCCTTCCAGGCGCAGCTGCGACGCTCCCTGCGCGCGCCACAGCGCCGGCAGCACGGTCTGCAGCACCAGCGTTGCCGAGCCGCTGCTGCCGGTCGCGAAATGATAGTCGCCAGCGCTCACCGCACCCGGCTCGAAGCGCAGCGAGGTAGCGCCCAGTTCTGCACCGTGCACACACGCGTTGCCGACCCGCGCCGCCGCATTCACCGCGGTCAGGTGCTGGCGCATCAACCCCGGCTTGCGCCGGATCGCGCGGATGTTGTGCAGCGTGAAGCCTGTACCGGTGCACAGGCTCAGGGTCAACGCCGAGCGCAGCAGCTGTCCGCCACCGTGCCCGCCATCCAGTTCAATCATGTCCATCTGTCTGTTCCTCCATGCCCGTTGTTTCGATGCCGGGCCCTGCTGCCGTGCGCGGCGCAGTGTACGCCGCGCACGGGTTGCCTCATCCCTTCACGCACACCACCTGGCGCAGCGTGTGCACGATCTCGACCAGATCGCGCTGGGCCTCCATTACCGCCTCGATCGGCTTGTAGGCCGCCGGCGATTCATCCACCACCTCCGCATCCTTGCGGCATTCCACGTGCGCGGTGGCCTTGGCGTGGTCATCCACCGTGATCAGCTTGCGCGCCTGGGTACGGCTCATCACGCGGCCGGCACCGTGGCTGCAGCTGTGGAAGCTGTCCTCGTTGCCGAGGCCACGCACGATGAAGCTCTTGGCCCCCATGCTGCCCGGAATGATGCCCAGCTCGCCCTTGCGCGCACTCACCGCGCCCTTGCGGGTCAGCATCACGTCCTTGCCGAAGTGGGTCTCGCGGTTCACGTAGTTGTGGTGGCAGTTCACCGCCTCGGCCTCAGCCTCGAACGGCTTGCTGATCACCGTGCGCACTGCGGCCACCACGTTGCGCATCATCACCTCGCGGTTCATGCGTGCGAAACGCTGCGCCCAGTCCACCGCGAACACGTAGTCGCCGTAATGCTGGCTGCCCTCGGGCAGGTAGGCCAGGTCCTGGTCGGGCAGGTTGATCATCCAGCGACGCATTTCCTGCTTGGCCAGCTCGATGAAGTAGGTGCCGATGGCATTGCCCACGCCACGCGAACCGGAGTGCAGCATGAACCACACGCGCTGCTCCTGGTCCAGGCAGACCTCGACGAAGTGGTTGCCGGTACCCAGCGTTCCCAGGTGCTTGAGATTGTTGGTGTTCTTCAGGCGCGGATGACGCTCGCAGATCAATGCGAAGTCGTCCACCAGCTGCGCCCAGCCTTCCACCGCCAGCTCGGGCGGCGTGTCCCAGCTGCCCTTGTCGCGGCCACCGCGGTTCACGCTGCGGCCATGCGGCACCGCCCGCTCGATCGCGCTGCGCACGGCCGACAGGTTGTCCGGCAGGTCGCTGGCAACCAGCGTGGTGCGCACCGCGATCATGCCGCAGCCGATATCCACGCCCACCGCTGCAGGAATGATCGCGCCGATGGTCGGTACCACCGAGCCCACGGTCGCGCCCTTGCCCAGGTGCACGTCGGGCATCACCGAAATCCACTTGTGGATGAAGGGCAGCTTGGCGATGTTCTGCAGTTGCTCGCGCGCCTGGTCTTCCAGCGGCACGCCGCGGGTCCACAGCTTGATCGGTGCAGCACCCGGCTGCTGGATCACGTCGTAATTGAGGGTGGTCATGGTGATGTTTCCTTTCATCCAAAGCAAAAACAAAGAAGGTGCGGTGACAAAGGTGATGGAACATTCCGTCGCCCACGTTGCCGTAGATGACGGCCGGGACTTGAACCCGACCCCGAAGGGCTTCCGATGTAGTTCCACCTGCATTCCCCGCGCAACGAAAGCGAAGGTGCCGGCAGCACGACAAGAATCTGGAGGAACATCCTGCTCTACCACTGAGCTACCGCCGCGTTGCCGCGGCAGGCGGGAGTCGAACCCGCGACCCGGAGCTTAGAAGGCTGTAGTTCCTCCGGCATTCGCAGTGCCGGCGGTGAAGCATCGGCGCCGTTGCCGGTGCCGTTTGAAAAGGTGCGGTGACAAGGGAAGTGGAACGTCTGCTTCCTCACGACAGGCAGGAAACGCGGGACTCGAACCCGACCCCGAAGGGACAACCAATGTAGTTCCACCAGCATTCACCGCAAAAAACGAATTCCTGGCCCTGCCCGGCTGGCCTCATTGCCAGCCGGGCAGTCCGTTGCGGCCTCCCTGCCGCCTTACAACGCCATGTCCTGGATGCGCTGGACCCAGCTGCTGCCGTCCTCGGCCGCAGCGGCGTACTGCGCGATCAGGTCGAACACCGCATCGCTGAAGCCTCCGATGTGCAGCACGTCGCCGCGCTGCACGGTCTGGCTGCTGGCCACCGGCTGCAGGTCGATGCACACCAGCCGAGCCTGTGGGCAGCGACGCTTCAGTGCGTCCCACTGCAGCATCGTCGCGGTCTGGCCGCCGGTGCGGGTGTCGCGCCAACTCTCGTTGTCCGACACCATCACCATCAGGTCCACCGGCTCGCGCCGCAGGTTGAGGTAGTGCAACGGCGCGCTGACCGACGTACCGCCGCCGTTGATCGCCAGCTGGCGGGCCAACGTCATCACGCTGTCGCGCGGGTTCAACCGCACGTGGCGCACCTCGGTATCGAACGGCAATACCTTGGCCTGCGGCTGTCCGCGCAGCACGCAGGCTGCAACCAGCGCCGCCACGTCCACACAGCGTGCCGCCGTGCTGGCGCCCTTGCGGTAGCCGGTCACCGGCGACTGCATGGAACCGGACACGTCCACCGCCACCACCACCCGCCCCGGCAATGCCGGTGCCGACGCCGTGGCGATCTCCATCGCATCCTGCAGCGCTTCCAGGATCGGTGGCGGCAAGCCAGCGCCCGCGTGGAAGGCCATCAGCAGCTGGTACGGCAGTACACGGGCACGACGCACCTGCTGCGGATCACGCAGGCGATCTGCGATCACCTGCACCATCGCCGGATCATCGAACACGCCGTTGCGGGCGAACGTGTTGAGGTTCATCCGCATCGACTGCCACGATGCATTGCGGGCCAGTACCGACCACTGCGCCGGATCCAGCGGCAGCGTGCTGTAGTACTGGAACGGCAGGTCCGGCGGCAGCCCGCGCGGATCACGCTTGAACGCTTCGTAGGCCTGCACCACCGCCGGCAGCTGCGCCTCGTCATACGGACGACCGATGATCCAGGCATACAGCGCCTTGCGCTCGGCGTTGGCCGGCTTCGGGTGCACCATGCGGATCACATCGGCCAGCGACGGCTGCTGGCCGATTGCCGCACGCACCAGCGTTTCCGCCGACGCCTGCTGGATCCACTCGCGCACCCTGCGCTTGGGCAGCGAGCCCAGCGAACGACGCCCCACCTGGCCACTGCGCATGATCTGCACGAAGGTGCGCAGCTGGCGGCCGTTGTCGATCACCCGCGGGAACATCAGGGCGAACGCCTCCGGATCGCGCAGGCTCAGCACCGCCAGCAGCAGTGCCGGCATGTCCTTCATGTGCGCAACCTGGCGGGCGTACAGCGCGGTGCGGGCGATGAAGCGCGGCTCGACCTGCGCGGTCAGCGCCAGCACCTGCTGCAGCTGCGCCTCGGCGTCGCTGTAGAAGGTGTTGTTCAGGCACCCGGTGGCCGCATACAGCGCCAGCGCTGCACGCGGGTCACGGCGGTAGGCCAGGCCACCAGCTTCATTGACGGTGTCTGCCTGCGGCGGCTGCGGCGTGCGCATCCAGGAGAAGAGCGAAAGGTTGGCCATGCTGATGTCCTCGGCGGGAACGGCCCGCGTCGTGTCTTGCCGGATATAGAGCAATGGCCGTGCCAACTTTTGCTATATCTATCCATATATTTGATTTTTATGGCATTTACATCGAATCGAGCTCTTCTGCCCAGCGAATCGTGGCGAAAAGATATATATTTCCGGCGCATCTTTTATAGGAATGGATATGGCGCGTCGGCAGGTGGTCTTTGGCATGCTCGGCACCCAGCTCGACGCGGGCGAAGGGCCGGGCCGCTGGCAGAAGTGGCGCCCGACGGTGTCGCTGGGCATGCATGAGGATTTCCTGCCCGACCGCATCGAGCTGCTGCTGGATGAGCGCCGCTACAGCAAGCTGGCGCGGGTGGTCTGCGAGGATCTGGTGCAGGCGGCGCCGGGCATCAGCGTGCAGCGACACGACACCTACCTGGCAGATCCGTGGGAATTCGAGGGGGTCTACGCCACCCTGCATGACTTCCTCGCCAGCTATCCGTTCCAGCCGGAGGAGGAGGACTACTACGTCCACATCACCACCGGCACGCACGTCGCGCAGATCTGCTGGTTCCTGCTGACCGAGAGCCGGCACTTCCCCGGGCGCCTGCTGCAGACCTCGCCGCCGCGCAAGCAGGACGGCGCCGCCGGCACGTACGCGGTCATCGACCTCGATCTATCGCGTTACGACCACATCGCCCAGCGTTTTGCCCAGCAGCAGCTGCAGGACCGCGACCTGCTGAAGGGCGGCATCGCCACCCGCAACGCCGCCTTCAACCGCATGATCGAACAGATCGAAACAGTGGCCACGCGCTCGCGCGCACCGATGCTGCTGATGGGGCCGACCGGTGCAGGCAAGAGCCAGCTGGCCAAGCGTGTGTTCGAGCTGAAGAAGCTCAAGCACCAGTTGCCGGGTCGCTTCGTCGAGGTGAACTGCGCGACCCTGCGCGGCGACGGTGCGATGAGCACTCTGTTCGGCCATACCAAGGGCGCCTATACCGGTGCTTCCAGCGACCGTGCCGGCCTGCTGCGCTCAGCCCACCAGGGCCTGCTGTTCCTGGACGAGATCGGCGAACTCGGCCAGGACGAACAGGCGATGCTGCTGCGGGCGCTGGAAGAGAAGCGGTTCCTGCCGGTAGGCAGCGACCGCGAAGTGGAAAGCGACTTCCAGCTGATCGCCGGCACCAACCGCGATCTGCAGCAGTCGGTGCTGGAAGGCCGCTTCCGCGAAGACCTGCTGGCCCGCCTCAACCTGTGGACCTATCGCCTGCCGGGTCTGGCCCAGCGCATGGAAGACATCGAACCGAACATCGAGTTCGAGCTGGAACGCTGGTCGCAGGACCAGCATGCGCGGGTACGTTTCAACGTCGAGGCACGCACGCGCTATCTCGCGTTTGCCACGAGCCCGGAAGCGGCGTGGCGTGGCAACTTCCGCGATCTTGGCGCGTCGATCATGCGCCTGGCCACGTTGGCGAGTGCCGGGCGCATCCAGATCGAGGGCGTGGAAGACGAGATCACGCGCCTGCGGGCGCAGTGGCGCGGCGGCGATGCGCCGTCACCGCTGGATGCACTATTGGGCGATGCCGTGGACGTGCTGGACCGTTTCGATCGCGTGCAGCTGGAAGAGGTGGTGCGGGTCTGTGCGCGCTCGAAGTCGCTGTCCGCTGCGGGTCGCGAGCTGTTCGCGGTCTCGCGTACGCAGCGCGCCAGCACCAACGACGCCGACCGCCTGCGCAAGTATCTGGCCAAGTTCGGGCTGGACTGGGAGCAGGTACAGGGTCCGGCCCGGTAACGCGACAGCCCAGCTTGCGCCTGCACCGGCCACGGCGCATGCTCCGGCTGCGACCCCCTATCTGAACGGAGATTTCCCATGCAGGACCGCCCCCGCTCGACCTCCAAAACCGGCCTGATCATCGTGCTGGCCTGTGTCGCTGCCTTCGTCCTGCTCGTGGGTGGCTACCAGTTCGGCAAATCACTGGCCAAGGCAGACAACGCTCAGCAGGCCGCAGCCGCCCAGCCGGCACGCTGACCGCGCTCCGGTAAAGCCGGCCGCTGGCCGGCTCCCCCCGGAACCGCAACTTCAGGCGATCTGCACCACGCGTGCGTTCTGGCACAGCGGGTAGCTGCCGACGAATTCAGCGATCGCATCACGCATCGCCTCGAACGACTGGCCGTACATGTACAACGCGGTCTCGCTCGGGCCCTGCCACCAGCTGCAGATCTCGCCCAGGCCATCGATGCGCTCGGACAGCTGTTCAAACACATGGTTCGAATCGCACTGCTCGTACACCTCATCCGGAAGGGTCAGGCCGTCGAGGTAGATGCCCAGACCCTCGGTCACGCCGAAGCTGCGATCGGCCTCGCCTGCGCCCTGTATCTGCGAACCCTTCGGTGCACCCAGCTGCTCCAGCAGGTCGACCAGCTTCGGCACGCCTGCGGCGTCGACCAGCACCACTTCGATATCGCCGTATTCGACTTCGCCTTCGTCGGACATGGCGGTACCGCCACCGGTGATTCCACCCAGCTCGGCCGCCTGCAGCAGCGCATCCAGCGGATCCTCGAACAGCTCATGGCGATGCTCGGGCTGCAGCCTGGCGTTCAACTTCACGGTGACATGCAGCGTGGGCTCGGTCATGAGGGCGTTCCTGGGAGATGTGGCCGCTATTGTAGAGCCGCGCCGTGCTGGGCTGCCTTTCGCCGGAGAAGCAGCCGAGCATGGGCTCGGCTCTACAACAAACGCTCAGCGCAGGAAGGGCGGCACTTTCCGTTTCAGCAGCTCCACCAGCACCGGATCCATGTACTCGTAGTCATCTGGAATATCCAGGCAGATCACGCGCTTGTCCTTCAACCACGGCTTGTAACGGCTGGAGAGGCGGTTGCGGTGTGCCCGCTCCATCACGAACACCAGGTCCGCCCACTGCAGCAGCTCGGGGCTGAGGATCTCTTCGGCGTCGGCGAGCAGCCCGGCCGACGCGGTCTCGATACCCGGCCACTCGGCGAACACCTGCTCGGCCGTCGGGCTGCGCAGGCGGTTCTGGCTGCAGAGGAAGAGAACCTTGCGGGTCATGAGCACTCGCCTTTGTAGAGCCGAGCCCATACTCGGCTGCTTCCTACCGCGTTGGGGTCAGGCCCTCCCCTCGGGAGGGATCCGACCCCGACGGTGATCAGATCACCGTCAGGTTGGCATACGCCATCACCAGCCACTTGCTGCCGGCGTCGGCGAACTCGATCTGCACGCGTGCGTGGGCGCCGTTGCCTTCGTAGTCGGTCACCATGCCTTCGCCGAACTTGGGATGGTTGACCAGCGCGCCCAGCTTGATCGGTGGCGCTTCGATGGCGGCGTGACCCATCACCCGGCTTGCACCCATCGAGGCCGGTCGCGAGACCTGCACCTTCGGCCGCACTTCATGCAGCAGCTCGCGCGGGATCTCGCGCAGGAAGCGCGACGGCAGGCTGTAGTTGTCCTGCCCGTGGATGCGCCGCGATTCGGCGTAGCTCAGCACCAGCTTCTGTCGCGCACGGGTGATGCCAACGTAGGCCAGTCGACGTTCTTCCTCCAGCCGCCCGCTTTCCTCCAGCGACCGTGCGCTGGGGAACAGGCCCTCTTCCACGCCGGCCAGGAACACCAGCGGGAATTCCAGGCCCTTGGCCGAGTGCAGCGTCATCAGCTGCACGCCCTCCTCGCCTGCCTGCGCCTGGCCTTCACCGGCTTCCAGCGCGGCATAGGCCAGGAACGCGACCAGCTCGTCCATGTCCTCGCCCACTTCCTCGATGTCGTCGGCACGGCGCACGAAGCGCGAGGCCACCGACACCAGTTCGTCGAGGTTGTCGGTGCGCGATTCCGAATCCAGCGCGTTGCGGCTTTCCTTGCTCCAGTGCTCGCGCAGCTGCGAGCGCACCAGGACATGGTCCACGCGCTCGGCCAGGGTCATCTGCAGGGTCTGTGCCTGCAGTTCATTGACCAGCACCAGGAAGCCGGCCAGCGCATTGCGGGCACGCGCTGCCAGTGCACTGCCCTGTGTCACCAGCATGGTCGCTTCCCACAGCGAGATGCCCTGGGTGCGTGCTTCGCGGCGTACTTCGTCCAGCGTGCGGTCACCGATGCCACGCGTGGGCGTGTTCACCGCGCGCTCGAACGCAGCATCGTCGTTACGGTTGGACAGCAGGCGCAGGTACGCCAGCGCATCCTTCACTTCGGCGCGCTCGAAGAAGCGCATGCCCCCGTACACGCGATATGGCACCTGTTCGCTCAGCAGCGCTTCTTCCAGCGCGCGCGACTGTGCGTTGCTGCGGTAGAGCACGGCCACTTCGGTGTAGCTGCCACCGTCGCGCACCCACTGCCGCGCGCGCTCGACGATGTAGCGCGCCTCGTCCATCTCGTTGTACGCCGCGTACAGGTCGATCGGATCGCCGTCACCGCTGTCGGTCCACAGCTGCTTGCCGATGCGGTCCGGGTTGTGCGCGATCACCGCGTTGGCGGCGTTGAGGATGTTGGCGGTCGAGCGGTAGTTCTGTTCCAGGCGGATGGTCTGCGCGCCCGGGAAATCGCGCAGGAAGCCCTGCACGTTCTCGACCTTGGCGCCGCGCCAGCCATAGATGGCCTGGTCATCGTCACCGACCACGAACACGTGGCCCTCATGCCCGGCCAGTACACGCACGAAAGCGTACTGGATGGCGTTGGTATCCTGGAATTCGTCCACCAGGATCTCGCGGAAACGCGCACGGTAATGCGACAGCAACGGCGGGTTATCGCGCAGCAGTTCGTGCGCGCGCAGCAGCAGCTCGGCGAAATCGACCAGACCGGCGCGGTCACAGCGCGCCTGGTACTCGGCATAGGCCTGGCGCATGGTTTCCAGCCATGCGTCGTTCGGCTCAGGCTGGATGTGCTGCGGGCGGCGGCCCTCATCCTTCTGCGCGTTGATCCACCAGGCAATCTGCTTGGGCGGGTACTTGCCGTCATCCAGCTCCAGCGCCTGTACCACGCGCTTGACCAGGCGCAGCTGATCGTCCGAATCCATTACCTGGAAGCTTTCGGGCAGCTTGGCGTCCTGCCAGTGCAGACGCAGCAGGCGGTTGGCCAGGCCGTGGAAGGTGCCGATCCACATGCCGCGGCTGCCATGCGGCAGCTGTGCGTCGATGCGATGGCGCATCTCGCCGGCGGCCTTGTTGGTGAAGGTCACCGCGAAAATGCCGTGCGTCGGCACGCCTTCGACTTCATGCAGCCAGGCAATGCGGTGGGTGAGTACGCGCGTCTTGCCCGACCCGGCACCGGCCAGCACCAGGTGGTGACCGAGGGGAGCGGAGACGGCTTCGCGCTGGGCCGGGTTCAGGCCATCAAGCAAGTGGGAGACATCCATGCCTCCATTTTACGGCATCGACGTCGCAGCTCCTGCGATCACCTGCATGGCCAGTGCCTGCGCCTGCTGACGCAGTTCAGGCACCGCCAGGCTTTCCCACAGGTTGCCGATGCGCAGGCTGCCGAGTACCCCTAGGCGCGCCTGTGGCTGGCCGCCCGCTGCGCACAAGCGGTCGCCCGGCACACTGCTGTCCAGGCCCAGCCCATGCGGGCCGGGACGGGCCAAGCCATCGGCCTGCAGCTGCTGCAGCAAGGGGTTGCGCAGCGCCGAGGCGCGGGTTTCCACGCCCGTGGCATTGACCACCGCGCCGATCGTCCACTGCACGTTGCCGCCGCCCGCCTCGCGTCCCGACAGCTGCAGGGCGTCCCCGTCGCGCCACACGCGTTGCAGGCGGGCGCGGTGAATGCGCAGCTGGCCGCTGGCCTGCAACGCCTGCAACTGCTCGGCCACCGGTTCAGCGATGCGGTGGCGGTGTACGTCCCAGTAGCGCACTGCGTGGCGCAGGAAGCGACGCTGGTCGGCCTCGCCCAGACTCAGCCACAGTGCCTGGCCGTGCGGGCGGATGCGATCCATCACGCCCTGCCACGGGATGCCGTCGGCCTGTGCCTGCCGTACGTGCTGGCGCAGTGCACGCAGGCGCTGGCGCAGGGTCATTAGCAGCAGATCCTGCGGATCGAATGCCGGCAGGCCACCGTGTGCATGCGGCAACGGCAACAGGCCATGGCGCGAGATCACGTGCAGCGGCCCGCTGTGACCTGCGGCCACCAGCGCCAACACGGTGTCCGCCATGCTCAGCCCGGAGCCGACGATGGCCAGTGCATGGCCACCGGCCAGCGTGCGCACGCCGTCGTAATCCCAGGCTTCGACCACATCATCGGCAGGCAGCGCGTGGGCGCCGTCGACCGGCAGCGGCCGCATGCTGTTGCCTGTAGCGATCACCGCCTGCGCTGCATGCAGCATTTGGCCATCGCCCAGCTGCAATTGGTAACCGTGGTCATCGGCATGCAGCGCCAGCACCGGTTGGGCGATGACCTGCAATCGGGCTGCGCTGGCCGCTTCGGCCTCGCGCAGGCGCTGCTGCAGATAGGCGGCGAAGTAATGGCGGCACACGTAACGTTCGCCCAGCACCTCGCGCGCCTCACCCGGGTAGGCGTTGGCGGCCATCAGGTAATCGAGAAAGTCGCCGGGCTGGTCGGGGAAGGCGCTCATCTTCGCCGCCGGCACGTTCAGCAGATGCTCCGGCCACGGCGTGGCATAGGCGATGCCCTGTGCCAGCTGCGAGGCTGGCTCGAAGATGGCCAGCGCCAGCGGCGCCCGGGCCTGGCGCAACACCTGGATCGCCACCAGCACCCCGGCCGCACCACCACCGATGATCGCCAGGTCCAGTTCGCCATTACGCGGTGAATCAGTCATGCGCCGATTGTAGGCCATCGCCCCTGCCCGGCTGGCGCCGGCCTACATCAATGCATCGGCCAGGCGCGCGATGCCCTCGCGGCTGCGCAGCCACGCTGGGCGCTTGCGCCACTGCTCCAGGTCCAGCAGGCGTGACTGGCGCAGATAGTCGTCCTCGATGGCGATCAGCTGCGTGACCAGTTGACGGTCGTAGCAGATCAGGCCGATTTCGGCATTCAGCGCGAACGAGCGGATATCCATGTTGATCGACCCCAGCACGGCGATGTCCTCGTCCACGCTCATGTGCTTGGCATGCAGGAACTGCGGCTCGTACAGCGCGATCTGCACCCCGCAGCGCAGCAGCTCGTCGTAGTAGGCCTCCTGCGCCCACGAGGTCAGCCGCTGGTTGTTGCTGGCCGACAGGATCAGCTGCACCTGCACGCCGGACAGTGCGGCGATGCGCAGTGCACTCAGCGTCGCTTCGTCGGGCACGAAGTACGGCGTCACCATCACCAGCCGGCGCCGGGCAAGATGGATCAGCGCAGCCACCGCATCGCGCGCGTTGCTGTAGGGGTACGCCGGGCCGCTGGGCAGCAGTTGGGTGGCGATGTCCTCGCTGCACACCGGCACGTCGGCGATGACGTCCAGGCGCTGCCCGGTTTCGATGTACCAGTCGCTGGCGAACACCGCTTCAAGGTGCGCTACCGCCGGCCCGCGCACGCGCGCCACCAGCTCGCGGTTGGGGTGGCCGGCCACGAATTCAGGCCGCGCCAGGTTCTGCGAACCGACATAGCCCACCTCGTTGTCGATCACCGCGATCTTGCGATGGTTGCGCAGGTCCATGCGTCCACTGCGGCGCCAACGCAGGCCGCCGGGCAGCATCGCGCGCACTTCGACGTCACGTGACCGCAGCCGCTTGCTGTACGCACGCAGGCCGCGCTTGGCGCCCACCGCATCCAGCAGCACCCGGCACTGCACGCCACGCGCTGCGGCACGCTGCAGGGCTTCGACGATGGCCTCGCCCACCGTGTCATCGAACATCAGGTAGTACAGCAGGTGCACCCGGTCCTGGGCCTGATCGATGTCGGCGATCAGGTTGTGCAGTGATTCGTCGTAGTCGGTCAGCAGATCGACCGCGTTGCCGTGCACCGGCATGAAATCGCCCTGACGCTGCACCAGCGGCACCACTTCGGCGCTGGCCGAATCGGGCTGTGGCGTCCAGCGCAGGCGGCGCTGCAGCGCCTGTTCCTCGCGGATCACCTGCGAGGCCTCGGCCTGCCGGCGGATGCGTTCGCGCGACAGCCACGGGTGGCCAAACAGCAGGTACAGCGGCAGGCCCAGCAGCGGCACGAAGCCGACCAGCAGCAACCAGCTGCGCGCCGCGCCCGGCGTGGTGCGGGTGGGGATCCAGCACAGCGCCACCAGCCGGATCAGCCAGTCGATCAGCAGCAGATACGAACCCAGCAACCACTCGAACAGCATCAGGCGCGCCCGTCGGGAGGGTGATGGGCCATTCTGCCCAGCGGGGTGGGTAGAGTCGAGCCGCGCAAAGCGTGCCGACCAACGGTCGGCACCCACCACGGGAACACCTGCCACAAAAAAACCCGCCACGAGGGCGGGTTTCTTCGGAGGCAATCAGCAATCCTTGCGGATTACTTGATCTTGCCTTCCTTGTACGGGACGTGCTTGCGCACGACCG